>WFVP01000387.1 GCA_015491595.1 Anaerolineales bacterium | reverse complement strand
CCGATGTTCAGCACCACCTTTTCAATGCGGGGCACTTCCATTACGTTCTTCAAGCCCAGCTCCTTCATCAGGGCCGGCACCACTTCCTTGTAGTATTTTTCCTTGAGTCGCAATGTCCGAGGCATCCTTTACCCTCCGCCTTAGCCGATTTCGTTGCCGCAGCGCTTGCATATGCGAATGCGCCGCCCCTCTTCCCGCCGGATGCCCACCCGTACCGGCCGGTTGCACTGCGGGCATACCAGCATCACGTTGGAAATATGGATGGGGGCTTCGAACTCAATGATACGCCCGGGCACCGTCTGACCGCCCACGGTGTAGCTGCGCTGGTGCTTCTTGCGAATGTTCACACCCTGGACGACCACCCGGGCCTACTTGGGAATGACCCGAATCACCTCGCCCCGTTTGCCCTTATCTCGGCCCGTGATGACTTCCACCAAATCGCCTTTGCGAATTTTGAACTTCGGCTGCGTCATGTCGTTCCTCCCGGTTCATGGTCGACAGTCGATGGTTGATGGTCAACACCGTCCACAACCGACAAATGACCGTTGACCTTCAAATCACTTCCGGAGCCAGGGAAGCAATTTTAGTGAAACCCTTCTCCCGCACTTCCCGGGCCACGGGCCCGAAGATGCGGGTTCCTCGGGGATTGTTGCTGTCCGGTGCCAGAATCACCGCGGCGTTGTCGTCAAAGCGCACATAGGTGCCATCCTCTCGACGCCATTCCTTCTTGGTGCGCACGATGACCGCGCGCACCACATCGCTCTTCTTCACCATACCGTGGGGCTCGGCTTTCTTGATGGTGCCCACCACCACGTCACCCACGTATCCGTACTTCTTCCCCGAACCCCCTAACACACGTATGACCAACATCTCCTTGGCGCCGGTGTTATCCGCAATCTTCACCCGCGTTTCCTGTTGCACCATGGCTCACCTCCTACGCCTCGGCTTTGCTGGCTTCGGTGGTGTCCTCCCCTTCAGGCGAGGATGGGGCGGCCGAGGTGGTCTCTTCCAGTTCGGCTTCGATTTCCGCCCATTCCTGTTCCACACCCACTTCCGCCAGTTCCTCCAAAAGCTCTTCCCGTTCGGCCGCCTCGGCCCGCTTCAAGATGGCCTCCACCACCCAGCGCTTGGTTTTGGAGAGGGGGCGGCTCTCCACGATGCGCACCAGGTCACCCACCCTGGCGCCCAATTCATCATGGGCCTTGAACTTCTTACGCTTGTGGATGACCTTTTGGTACAGGGGATGGCGCATGGTCCGGGTCACCATGACCACCACTGTCTTCTGCATCTTGTCCGAGACCACCACGCCCACCAGTCGTCGTCGCCGATTCATGCTTCACGCCCTCCTTGCTGGGAAGATGCCTGCCGCTCCGCTTCCAGCTCCCGCTCCCGCAACACGGTGAGCAACCGGGCGATCAGCCGCTTGGTCTTGCGGAACTGGCTGGTATCCCGCAATTCCCCGGTCACCTGCTGAAAGCGAAGGCGCATCAAGTGTTCTCGTGCCTCGTGCACCAGGGCCGAGATTTCCTCATCGCTCAACTGGCGGATTTCGTCCATCTTCATGTTCAGGTCCAGGCTCATGGCCTTACTCCTCCATGCCTTCACGGGTTACGATTTTCGTCTTGATGGGCAGCTTGTAGGCGGCCTGGGTCAGGGCCTCCCACGCAATCTCCGGAGACACACCGCCCACCTCGAACATCACCCGGCCGGGCTTGACCACCGCAACCCACTCTTCCACGTTGCCCTTACCGCCACCCAGCCGGGTCTCGGCCGGTCGTCGGGTCACGGGCTTATCCGGGAAGATGCGAATCCACACCTTGCCCCGGCGCTTCATGACCCGCACCATGGCCCGACGGGCAGCCTCAATCTGCCGGGCGGTAATCCAGGCCGGTTCCAGGGCCTTGAGGCCAAACTCACCGAAGTCCACCGTGGACGCCCGGTAAGACTTCCCCTTCATCCGCCCTCGTTGTTGTTTGCGGTATTTGACGCGCTTGGGCATCAACATGGTTCACCTCCTACTGGGCAGATGGCAGTTAGCAGATAGCCATATTGCCGTCTGCCGACTGCCGTCCGCTACCCGCTTCACTGCGTCACGTACACGCCTTCCTGGGCCTGAGATTCCTCCGACGTCTCTTGCGCCGGCTTCTCGGGCAGAATGTCGCCCTTATAAATCCACACCTTGACGCCAATCACGCCATATGTCGTCCGGGCAATGGCCCTGGCATAGTCGATGTCCGCCCGGATGGTCTGCAAGGGCACCCGACCTTCCCGCAGCCATACCGTGCGGGCCATTTCCGCACCACCCAGACGCCCGGCCACCTGAATCTTGATGCCCTTGGCGCCCCGGCGCATCGCCTGGTCGATGGCCCGCTTCATGGCCCGACGGTAACTCACCCGTCGCTCCAGCTGCTCGGCGATGTTCTGGGCCACCAGGTACGCATCCAGTTCGGGCTCTTTGACCTCCTTGATTTCCACGTCCACCTTTTCAATGGGGCCGCCTTTGCGCACCCCGACAAACTTCTCCAAGGCTTCCCGAATCTTTTTGATATTCTCGCCCTTGCGACCAATCAGAATGCCGGGCCGGGCGGTGTTGATGTAGACCTTAATCTGCCGCGGGAACCGCTCGATTTCAATGCGGGAAATGCCGGCCCGAGGGGCCATCTTGCGAATCAGCTCCTCAATCGCCAGGTCTTGATGGAGCTGCTCCACGTACGTCTTCTTGTCGGCCGCGAACCAGCGCCGCGACCACGTCTTGGTGATGCCCAGACGAAAGCCAATCGGGTGTACTTTTCGTCCCATAGGTTACTCCTCTTCCTCCCATCCGCGTTCGCGGAGGATGATGG
>WFVP01000386.1 GCA_015491595.1 Anaerolineales bacterium | reverse complement strand
CCTGTGGCACGCAAGGAACCGGGCACCATCGCCCCGCCGGGAGGGACCCGCAAGGGCGCCAGGGCCTCAGCCTTGGCCCATAACCACCTGCTCAATTCATCCAGGGTCCGGTTCCGGTCCTGCAAGGTGACCGTGGACAATGCGATGGACGCACCGCCTGTGGCTGGCGCAGGATTGGTGACGGTCACCCACTGGTCCCAGGGAGGATCGACCAAACGCAGGCGATGGGGGGGAAGATTGCCTTCTGCGCCCGGACGCACCGCCCGGGCCTTCAGCAAAAGCGTGGTCCCCGGTCCCGGAGGCAGGGTCCCCCCTTCCTCCAAGACGAAGTCCATCTGGCCCTCTACATCCCGCACTCGCAGGCCCGCAGGCAGCACCACGGTCCGGTTCGTCAGGCTGGTCCACAACAGGGACACCCGAGCCGTATCGGTGGGCACCCGGGTGACTCCCGTGGCTCGAACGACCCGCCATCCCTCCACCTCAATCACCATGGCCTCCAGGGGGAGACCCCGTACCGATGGGACCACGCCTTGAAAATCCGGGGAAAGCAGCACCTGGACCTCTCGCGTGTTCTTACGGGCCGTCACAGGGAGCACCACCCGGGCCTGGGGCCCCAAAAATCCTGCCAGCAGGGCCAGGGCCAGCAGGGCGAGCACACCGCTCACGGCCCGCGTCCACAAAGGTGCCCGCACCTGCTCCCGCGACCGCGGCAAGCCCAGGAACCGGGCCGTTTCTGCCAGGGCAGCCCGTCCCCGAGGGCCGCGGCGTCGCCGTCGGCGACGGCGGGGGATACGCCACACCCTTCGATACGCAGCCTCGACCGAAGGGAATACGGGCAGTCCGGCTTCTTCCACCCAACGGGCCATCGGGCGGTTGCGGGTCACCACGGCCACCTGCAAGCCCAGACCCCGGGCCCGTCGGGCCACCTGAACCCAAGGGAGAACGCCTTGCATGTAGGCCGGCCCCTCTCGAGGAAGCACCAGCAACACCCTGGGGGATTGGGCCCACTGAAGCCGGTCCCAGAGCCAGGGGCCATCGGCATCGGAGGGTACGCGAATCACGGCAATGCGCATGGCGTCAAATCAGGAGGAAGTTTGGAAGACCGGTTGAATGGCTCACCCCACCCATCGAGGGAACCGAAACCGCACCGTCCCAATGCGCCACCCGCTTACGGATATGGCTCGGTGGACGGCACCTGGGCATCCAGGCGCACCAACTTGCGGGCCACGTCCTTCCACTGAACCGGCGAAAGGCCCAACTTCTCGCGCAAGGCCTCGGGCTCCATGCCCTGCCGCCAGTCCCGCAGCGCCGCGGTCCAACGGCACATGGCAAAGGAAAGGCGCCGCGGCAATCCGGCTTCCTTCCCCAGGCCCTCCAGTACGTATTCCACCCCTCGGGGGGACCAGGGGAACACCCGTTCCACCACCACATACTGGGCCTGATACTCCCGAAAGGCGGCCACCCATTCGGCGGGGAGGTCCAGCCGGCGCTCCTTATAGCGATGACTGGGTTTCGGGTAACGAACGAAGAGGTAGGGCGCGCCCGGACCCTCCAGGACCAAATGCCGTACCCGCAAATTCAAGACCTCGCCTTTCTTCATGCCCGTGGCGTAGAGCAGGAGGAAGAGGACGAAGGGGCGGGCATCGGGTTTCGTCCCCCTCCTCAAGGCCATGGCCGTCTCCAGGACCCGGGAGACTTCCTGGGGCGTGAGGACTTGAGGCAGAGGCGTGGTCACGCTTCGCTGCACCAAACGCTCCGCAGGATTTCCCGGGATGACCCCATAAGCGTGAAGCCACCGGAAAAAGGCTTTCAGGCTGGTGATACGCCGGGCCAGACTCTTGGGACTGCACGGCACTCCCCGGTGGAACTGAAGCCATTCCAGAAAGCCCTCCAGGTCCTGTTGATGGATGCGACCGATGGGCCGCTCCGGCGACAGGTACCGGGCCAGTAAGCGCAGGTCGCTCACGAAGCCGCGAACCGTGTAGGGGGAACGGCCTTCTTCCTCCAGGTAGCGTTCCCACACTCGCAACGCGGGACCCAGAGGGGTCTCCGCGGTCAAAGGGAGCAGTTCCGTGGGTTGGGTCATTGGGGACCTCCTGCTGAGGGCGCGGTGCTGAGTCCGGGCCGCGTCCGCCGGGCACGGGTCTTCTCCGACTCTTTAGGGGGATACAGGGCCCGATGCAGGGCGTCCTCCAGATGGCGAAGGGGCACGATGTTCAGGTGGTCGCGCACCCCCTTGGGTACGTCCACCAAATCCTTGAGGTTGGGCTCTGGCAACAGCACCGTCTTCAACCCTGCCCGGTGCGCTGCCAGAACCTTCTCCCGAATACCGCCTACGGGAATCACGCGCCCTCGTAAGGTGATTTCGCCCGTCATGCCGATGGTATGACGGACCTTGCGTCCCGTAAGGGCCGAAAGGAGGGCGACCGCGATGGCCACCCCCGCGCTGGGGCCGTCTTTAGGCACCGACCCTTCCGGAACGTGCAGGTGGATGTCCTTCTTCTCGAAGATATCCGGACGCAAACCATACTGTCGGGCCCGAGAACGGATGTAAGAAAGGGCTGCCTGGGCCGATTCCTGCATGATGTCTCCCACCTGGCCCGTGATTTGCAGGTTGCCCTTGCCCTCCATGATGGCCACTTCCACGGGAAGGATGTCCCCGCCCGACTCCGTCCAGGCCAGGGCCAGGGCCACACCCACGTCATCCTCTCGCACCAGGGCCTCCAGGGAGAAGTTCTGGGGCGGGCCCAACAACTCCTCCACCCGCCGCGGCGTAATCCGCACCGGATAGGCGCGACCTTCCGCCTTCATCCGGGCAATCTTCCGGCATATGCGGGCAATCATGCGCTCCAGATTGCGCACCCCGGCTTCATAGGTGTACTCCCGGATGATGCGACGAATGGCCTTTTCGGTGAAGGTCACCTCACCTGGTTGCAGGCCGTTCTCCTCCAGTTGTCGCGGGATGAGGAAGCGCTTGGCGATTTCCACCTTCTCCTCTTCCACGTATCCGGGGAATTCGATGACCTCCATACGGTCCAGCAACGCGGGTGGAATGGTGCTCAAGGTGTTGGCCGTGGTGATGAAGAAGACATGGGAAAGGTCGTAGGGAATCTCCAGGTAATGGTCGGAAAAAGCGTGGTTCTGCTCGGGGTCCAGGACCTCCAACAGGGCCGAAGCCGGGTCCCCGCGGAAATCCGTCCCCAACTTGTCGATTTCGTCCAGCATGAATACAGGGTTGATGGTCCCTGCCCGACGCATGGTCTGCAGGATACGGCCGGGAAGTGCGCCAATGTAGGTGCGCCGATGTCCGCGGATTTCCGCCTCATCCCGCACACCCCCCAGGGACACCCGTACGAACTTGCGTCCCAGGGCCCGGGCGATGGACTGGCCCAGGGAGGTCTTCCCCGTACCGGGCGGGCCCACGAAGCACAAAATGGGCTGCCGGTTCTTCCGGGGCTTGAGGGAGAGCACGGCGATGTACTCCAGGACTCGCTCTTTGGCCCGGGGCAGGCCGTAATGGGTCTCATCCAGAATGCGGGCCGCCCGCTTGAGGTCCAGATTGTCCTCGGTCTTTTCCGTCCAGGGCAGTTCCAGAATCCATTCGATGTAATTGCGCACGATGCCCACTTCCGGCGACATAGGCGGCATCTGGGAGAGCCGTTCCCATTCCCGAAGCGCGGTCTTGCGGGCCTCCTCAGTGAGTTTGGCTTTCTCGATGCGTTCCCGTAAAGCGGCCAACTCCTGCTGCCAGAAGTCCCCTTCGCCCAATTCGCTCTGGATGGCCCGCATCTGTTCCCGCAGGTAAGCCTCCCGCTGGGCCCGCTCCATCTCTTCCCGGACCCGGTTCTGGATTTGCTCCTCCAATTGGAGGACTTCGATTTCCCGGGCCAAGAAGTGGAGCACCTGGCGCACCCGCTTGTTCACGTCCAGCGTACCCAACAGGTCCAGCAGGTCCTGGTAGGAGAGGCGCAGCACGCCGGAGGCAATCATGTCGGCCAGGGTTCCGGCATCCGGGATGCCCCCGGCAATCTCCATGACTTCCTGGGGGTACTGGGCCATCTGCACCACCTGCTCCAGTTTGTGGCGCATGGCCCGCTCCAGAACCTCCAGTTCCGCTTCGTCCCGGCGCTCCTGCAACACCTGAGCCTGGGCCAGGAAGTAGGGTTCCACCTGCACCCATCGCACGATACGCACCCGTCGCCGGCCCTGGACGACCAGGGTGTACGTCCCGTCCTCCGTCAGGTGGGGCTCGCCGATGGCGATTTCCACGCCAATGGGATACAGGTCCTCGGGGTTGGGATAGTCTTTCTCAGGGTCCACCTGGGGGACCGCGAGCAGGGTCCGGGTAGCGCGCATGGCCACATCCACCGCGGCCTTGGAGAAGGGACGCCCCACCCACATGGGGGCGACCATACCGGGGAAGACCACCAGCCCCCGCAAGGGAAGCACCGGAAGCGTGATGGTCCCATCGTCCTCCAGAGGCGTATCGGGAATCTCGGAAAGCAACTGGTGCTGAGATTGCAGGAAGCGCAGGGTCTGCCGCCAGTCCGTGGGGAACTCCCACTCATCGGGGAAGACGTCGCTGGTCTCCACCAGGTACGGCCAGAAGGCTCGTCGCATGGGAACTCCCTCAACCTCCTTGGAAAGGATGACCTACGTGGCCTATCATAGCATAAAAGCCTGGCTTTGGCTATACGCAACTCCTTTTCTTACACTGCCAAGAAAACCCCCGGGGGCGATTGGTGTTACGGTATAATTACAGCAAATTCCCGCTTGGAGGATGAAGAGATGCGTGTCTGCACCTGCCCGCCCGGTGAAGGTCAGGTGGTCTTGGGGAAGACCCTTCCCGACCTGCTGGACGAAGCCTGTGAGAAGTACCCGAACCCCCGCTTCCTCAATATGCGCGTCAACGGCGAATGGGTGACCTTTTCCACCCATCAGTTTCGCGAGGACGCTGAAGCCCTGGCCGCCGCTTGGGTGGACCTGGGACTGCAACCGGGCGACCGGGTGGCCATGTACATGCACAGCGACGCGGATTTCTGCCGGGTGGACATGGGCTGCCTCATCGCCCGGGTCATTGACGTGCCGGTCTACCTGACCTATGCGCCCGAACTCATCGTCTACACCTTGCGACACGCGGAAGTCAAGGCCCTGGTGGTCTCCGATGACGAACTCCTGGAGCGATTGCTTCCCCTGCTGTCCGTGCTGGAGACCCTCCAACACGTGGTCATCGCCCGGCCCGGAGACCGATGGGAGGGTTTTCGCTCCCAACTCCCCGAGCACGTGCAGGGATGGACCCTGGAGGAACTCCTGGAACGAGGTCGGGAACGTAAGGCCCGGGAGCCCGAACTCATTCCCTCTCTGAAGCGCAGCATTCAGCCGGATGACCTGGCCACCATTCTATACACCTCCGGGACCACGGGGCTTCCCAAAGGCGTCATGCTCACCCACCAGAACCTGACGTTCAACGTGATTTCGGCCTTCAGCGTGTTCGAGAAGCATTTCCTCCCCCAAAAGGAAGTGGTGCTTTCCTTCCTGCCCCTGACCCACATCTTCGGCCGCATGATGCAATACGGATTCATGTACAAAGGCGCGGCGGTGTACTTCACCGAGCCCCGCCGTCTGGTAGAGGACGCCCAGGTCGTCCGCCCCACGGTGTTCATCAC
>WFVP01000385.1 GCA_015491595.1 Anaerolineales bacterium | reverse complement strand
GGGTTTCCGAAGCGTCGGGCACCACCAGCACCTTGGTCACCGTCTGAATGTCCGTCTTATCGAAGAGCCAGACTTCAAAGGCCGCGGCTTCCTTGGGCGTGCCTTCGTTGATGACCTCCGAGAGGTTGATGCCACACTCCCCTAAGAACTCGCCCGTTTCCGTTTCGATGGCGAAGGACTCATCAAAGTAATCGTCGCCGAATTTGTACGTGGTGATATGATGGGCCAGGGCTTCCTCACCGGGCTGAGATTCCGCCATGGCGAAGGCCTCTTCGGCCTGCACCTGCTTCCGCTCCTCCCGGGCCCGGGTGTCCTTCCGGCCTTGCTTCCGCAACACCACCAGGCCCACCGCGGCCAATACGAAAACCCCGAGCAGACCGACACACAGCACGGCGAAAAGGGCGGTGCGGGGCAGGCCCGTCGTCTGGGTGCCCAACGCGGCCGGGGGCGTCCCCGACAAGGCCGGGGTGGGAATGGCTGCGCCTTCCCCGGTCACCACCAGGGCAAAGGCTTCCACATCCCCGCGAATCTGGGGTTCGGGTTTGGCCAGAACCTGCTTCAAGAGCTCGGGCCCGGCTTCCCCCAGGGAAGCGAACCGCTGGCGGGCCAGGGCCGCGTTGCGATTCACCTTGTAGGAATCAATGGCCATGCGCAAGTAGTCCATCTGGTAATCCGGGTGAAGATGCTCAGGCGCCGCGTTCTTCCATTGCACTGGCCAAAGCCACCACCCCATAACCACCCAGCCCAAAAGGAAACCCACCAGGAACACCGCGCCCAATCGTACATATGGGTGGGTGAGGAAAGGGGCTTGGAATTTGTTCATGTCTTCTTCTCCTGGCGCATGGTTGAGGCAAACCTTCCTTCAGGACTAACGAAATTATAAAAGTGCCCTTTCATTTGGACAAGGGGGGAAGAAGGAGAGAAGATAACGACATACGTTGTATTTTTGAACTTCTCATTGCTTTCTCAGATTTATTCACGATGCAACGCCAGCCAACGGTCCTTGAGAATCAGGGCATCGTCCTCCAGCGTGGGGCTTTCCACCAAAATGCGCCCCTGAGCGCCGAAATCCTTCAGCACCCGCAAAATGGCGTCCAGGTCCAGGTCCGCGTCGGCAAAGACCAGGTGTTCCTTCTCCCCCCGTGGGCCGTAATCGATGCCCGACAGGTGAATATGGAGGCGCTGCAAGGCACCATCTCCCAAAGCCTTGCCGTAAGCCTCCAGGACGCGCGCCCATTCCTCGTACGTGTTCATCGAGCCGTCCCCGGCCCGGGCGTGCAAATGGGCGAAGTCCAAACAGGGTTCCACCCACTGGGGAAAGGCCCGGCTCATTTCCAAGACATCCTCCAGGGAGCCCAACATGGCTGGCTTGCCCATGGTCTCGGGCCGCAGACGAACCTTCACGCCCCGGGCCTCCAGTTCCTGGATAACCTCTTCCAGACGACGCAGGGCCACGGGGAGCACGTCTTTGGGGTCGGCGCCGAAGTAAGAACCGGGGTGGAAGATGATGTCCGTGGCCCCGGCCAGCGCGCCGTATATCGCCGCATCCAGGAGGCGCTTCTTGGACTTGGGCCATTCTTCGTCATCGGCGTTCAGGTTGATGAAATAGGGCGCGTGCACGCTCAAGGCCACGTCGTGTTTCGCCGCGGTCTCCCGGATGGCCTGGCACGTCTTCTCGCTCACCCGCACCGAGCGCACCCATCCCAGCTCCAGGGCATCCAGGTCCAGCTCCGCGAGGCGTTGAATCCCTCCTACCGTACCACCGGGGCGCTTGGGGGTGGACCGGGGCGTGCCCACGGTGCCAATGCGAAAGCCATGCCACATCGGACGTCCTCCTCACAAAGCAAAAGGCGGGCGGTCTTCGCCGCCCACCCTTATCCTTCGACCTGGGTTTTCTCGATGGTGTAGCACACCAGGATGTCGCCCACGTGGTAATCCTTGAACCCTTTGATGCCCACGCCGCACTCGTAACCTTCCCGCACCTCGCGCGCGTCTTCCTGGAAACGCTTGAGGGAGGCAATCACCCCTTCGTACACCGTCTCCGTGCCTCGCTTCACCCGCACCCGCTCGTTGCGCCGGAGAACGCCGCGGCGCACCCGGCATCCCGCGACCTTGCCGTAGCGGGAGGAGGGGAACACCGCCAGAACCTCGGCCTCGCCCAGGAAGACCTCCCGTTCCTCGGGCTCCAGCATCCCTTTGAGGGCCCGTTCGATGTCGTCCAGGAGTTCGTAAATCACCCGGTACGTGCGAATGGACACACCCTCGGCCTCCGCGGTCTTTCGGGCCGCGGCGTCGGGTTTCACGTTGAAGCCCACCACCACCGCTTTGGAGGCCGCGGCCAGCATGACATCGTCCCGGGTGATGGGGCCTACGTCGGCCCGCAGGATGTTGACTCCGATTTCGCTCTGCTCGCCCACCTTCTCGATGGCGTGGACGATGGGATCCAGGGAACCCTGCACGTCCACCTTGACCACCAGCCGCAGTTCCTTGACCTCCCCTTCCTGGAAGCGGCGGAAGAGCTCCTCCAGGCTGAGCACCTGGCGCTGCTCCTGACGCGCCTTCTCCTTCTCCAGACGCTCCTCCACGATTTGGCGGGCTTCCCGCTCGTTGGCGACCTTGTAGAAGAGTTCGCCCGCCTTGGGCAGGTCGTGGAAGCCCATCACGGATACGGGGGTGGACGGACCGGCCTCTTTCACCCGTCGGCCCTGATAATCGAACATGGCCCGAATTTTGCCGTACGCGGTGCCGGCCACCACCACATCTCCCACCCGCAGGGTGCCGTTCTGCACCAGCAGGGTGGCCACCACGCCCCGGCCCTTCTCCACCTGCGCGTCAATGACCGTGCCAAAGACCCGTCCCTTGGGATTGGCCTTGAGGTCCGCGCTGTCCGCGACCAGGAGGATGGCCTCCAGGAGTTCGTCCAGCCCGATGCCTTCCTTGGCCGAGACCTCCACCATAAGGGTGTCACCGCCCCACTCGTCCGGCATCAGACCCAGCTCGGCCAGCTGGCGCTTGACCTCCTCGGGACGGGCGTTGGGTTTGTCGATTTTGTTGATGGCCACCACGATGGGCACCCGGGCCGCCCGAGCATGGTCGATGGCCTCCCGGGTCTGGGGCATGACCCCGTCGTCCGCGGCCACCACCAACACCACGATGTCCGCGCCCTTGGCACCCCGGGCCCGCAATTCCGTGAAGGCCGCGTGGCCGGGCGTATCCAGGAAGGTAATGGTGCGCCCGTTGTACTCCACCTGATAGGCGCCGATGTGCTGGGTGATGCCGCCCGCCTCCCGCGCGGCCACGTTGGTGTGGCGGATGGCGTCCAGCAACGTGGTCTTGCCATGGTCCACGTGGCCCAACACCGCCACCACCGGGGGCCGGGGCTGCAGGGCTTCAGGGGGCTCCTGCAGCAGCCACTGCCGCCACAGGGGAAGAGCCCCTTCCTCGGCGGCCTCTTCCTTCGCTTCCTCGGGGGCGCCGGCCGGTCGGACCTTGAAACCCAACTCCGCAGCCACGATGGCTGCGGTGTCGTAATCAATGGTCTGGTTGATGCTCACCATCTCCCCGATGCTCATCAAAGCCTTGATGAGCTCGATGGGGTTGATGCCCAGGATGCCGGCCAGCTCCCGCACGGTCACCTGGGAGGGGATTTCCACTACTTGATTTTTCGAACGCTCTTCGGCTTTAATCTGGGCCATTACGCCCTCCTCTCCAGGGTTTGCGTTTCTTCCCCCGTTGCGGGAGCAGAAATCTCTTCCGCGTCCGGGGGCAGGGTTTCCATGAAGGCCCGCAAGCGAGCCCAGTCCTCCGGCGTCAATGTGGTGCGCAACGCCTTGCCGAAGGCCTTGCGTTTGAAGGCCTGCTCCCAACACGAACGCCGGGCGTGCAGATACGCGCCGCGCCCAGGCCGTTTACGGGACGGGTCCACGAACACCCCTTCGGGCGTGCGTACAATGCGAATCAGGTCCCACTTGGCGTGGGTCTCCCGGCATCCAATGCACGTCCGTTGGGGGATGTGCTTGGGCCGACGTCCTTTGGACGCCATCACCCGCCCTCCTTCCAGTTTACCATTCTTCCCACTCGTCTTCGTCCCGCTTTCGGCGGCGACGGGCGATGTACAGCTCCTCTTCGCCCTCTACCTCCTCCAGCTCGACGAAGGGCTTGGGCTTCTTGGCCTTCTTTTTCTTGGCCTTCTTCTTTTTCTTCTTGGGCTCCTCGGGCTCCACGACCTCTTCTTCCTCTTCAACGGCCACCTGGCCCAAGTCCGAGAGCACCCGTTCGGCGGAGAAGAGTTCCTCGATGCTCATCGCGGGGGCGGCTTCCTCTTCCGCCTCCTCCGTCACCTCTTCCGGCACGGCTTCTTCCGTCTCCGCGAGAGGCGCCGCTTCGGTCGCCGACGTGGAAACGGTCTCCACCTCGGCTTCCGCAACTACCTCTTCCACCGCCAACGTCGTTTCCGCCGCCTCCTCCGAGGTCGGAGCCGCCTCCGGGGCTTCCTCGGTCACTACTTCCTCGACCCCTTCAGGGGCCAGGGCTTCGGCCTCCTCCCGATGCCGGGCCTCATAGGCTTCAATGGCCTCCCGGATTTTGTCCATCGCCCGGGGGCCGATGCCGCTCAGGGCCAGGATGGCATCGGGGTCCCGCTTCCACTGGAGAATCAAATCGCCCACGGTGGCGTAACCGGCGTTGGTGAGCAGGACCACCAAACGAGGCGGCAATCCCAATTCTTCCAGGGATTGTTCGAAGGCCACCGGGGGAATCTCCTCCCGCAGAGCCCGTTCGGCCTCTTCCCGGCGCCGTCGCGCCTCTTCTTCCCGCTTACGCCCCTGCTCCACCAGGTCCAGGAACTGGAGGAGCACGTCGTACTCTTCGGGGGTGAGGGGTCGTCCGGCTTCCTTCTTGGCCAGAAGGTTCTCCACCTGGGCCAGAAAGTCCTCGGAAATCCAGTCGTAGGCTTCGGGCTGGGCCCTCACCCGTTCCAACGCCTCGCTCGCGGCCTCGGGGAGGCTCTTGATGTCAATGCGCCAGCGGGTGAGCTTGGCGGCCAGGCGCACGTTCTGGCCCTCTTTGCCGATGGCCTGGCTCAATTCGTTCTCGTGCACCACCACGATGGCCGTTCCCCGGGGGATGCCGCCTTCCGGGTTCGGCCGCAGGTACACCCGCAACACCCGGGCCGGACTCAGAGCCTTGGTGATGAAGACGGCCGGGTTGGGGTCCCACAGGATGACGTCGATTTTCTCCCCGTTGAGCTCCCGCATGATGGCCTGGATGCGGGTGCCGCGAATCCCGACGCACGCGCCAACGGGGTCGATGTTGGGCGCGATGGCCGAGACGGCCACCTTGGAGCGCCGGCCCGGCTCCCGGGCGATGGCCCGGATTTCCACTTCGCCCCGGTAGATTTCCGGCACCTCTTCTTCCAAAAGTCGGCGCAGGAAGTTGGGATGCGCCCGGGAGAGGGTGATTTGAGGGCCTTTGGAGGTTTCCTTGACGTCCAGGAGCAGGGCCCGGATGCGGTCGTGCACGTGGAACCGTTCGCCGGGGATTTGCTCCTTCTTGGGGAGTCGGCCTTCGGCCCGTTTTTCCAGGCCCACGACGATTTCATGGGGATGCACGGCCTGCACCACACCGGCCACGATTTCTCCGACCAGCTGGCTGAAGTGGTCGTACTGCATCTTACGCTCGAACTCGCTCAGGCGCTGCTTGAGCACCTGACGGGCCGTCTGGGCCGCGATGCGCCCAAAATCATGGGGCGTCACATCCACCATGATGAGGTCCCCGATTTGCACCTCGGGGTCGATGCGTCGGGCCTCGGCCAGGCTGATTTCCATGCGGGGGTCCCGGACCTCAGCCACTACCTCCTTCTCGGCCAGCACCCGAATCTGACCCTTGGGCAGGTCGAACACCACGTCCACCTTTTGGGACGAGGGCGCGCCCGTGGTCTTGCGGTAGGCCGAGGCAATGGCCTGTTTGAGGGCTTCCACCACCAGGTCCGGGGGCAGCTGACGCTCTTCCATCAATTCGTTGAAGGCCAAGAGCATCTCACTTCGCGGCATGGCATCCTCCTTGGGAGGTGAAACTGTGCACGAGGTAAAACAAAAACCGCAGGGAATGCCTGCGGTTTTTCAGGTCGCGGGGGCCGGATTCGAACCGGCGACCTCCGGGTTATGAGCCCGGCGAGCTACCACTGCTCCACCCCGCAACGATTTCCCGCACGCCGCATTATAGCACGGGGAAGAAGGGAAGTCAATCGGCCTCGGAGACGAAGATAAAATGGGGCGAGGCGGCGTGAGACTGTTTCAGTTCAGTAGGCGGGTGAGGATGTAAGAAACGATTAGGGGTAGTTCTAACCGGGCACGGGACGAGAACGGCCGACCGCCGACGGCCGACGGCGGTCAGCGAATTTTGGTCCTGTACCCGGTCAGCCCAATGTTCTCGCCTGGGGCAACAGGCAGGTGTGCCCACCAGCCGAAGACGAGAGAAAGGCACAGGTCTGGCCTTCCCAGAGC
>WFVP01000384.1 GCA_015491595.1 Anaerolineales bacterium | reverse complement strand
GTACTACGCTTTCCATTTCCATCGGGTGGCCCGGGGACCCTTCCCCGAAACCCTGGCCCTGTGGGACCGGCTCATTCAGGAGCGAAAACGCCCCATCGTGGCCATCGGCGGCTCCGATGCCCATGCCCTGCCCGCGCGCCTGGGCCCCCTCAAGCGCACCCTCTTCCCCTACGAATGGCACTTCCGCGCCGTCAACACCCACCTGCTCCTGCCCGCTCCCCTGACGGGCGACCTGGAACAGGACCGCCACGCCGTGTACGATGCCCTGCGCCAGGGCCATGCCTTCGTGGGGTACGACCTGCCGGCGCCCACCGACGGGTTCCGCTTCTGGGCCACCGGCCCCGCGGGTACGGCCTGGATGGGGGACCGCTTCCCCCTGCAAGGCACCGTGACCCTGCATATCCGCCTGCCTCGCGCCGCTCGGGTCCGCCTGATACGCAACGGAGATGTTGTACAATCGTGGCAACGCGCGGCTTCCGTGGATACGGTGGTGGAACAGCCCGGCGCGTACCGGGTGGAAGCCTACCTCCGGGCCTGGGGGCGCTGGCGCGGGTGGATTTTCAGCAACCCCATTTACCTCGACTGAGGGAACCAACCATGGAGAGGCTCAAACAGCGGATTTTGCAGGATGGCAAGTACCTGGGCCGTGGCATCCTGAAGGTGGACGCGTTCCTCAATCACCAGGTGGACCCCGAACTCATGATGGCCTGCGGGGAAGTGCTGGCCCGTCGGCTGTCCCACACACGGCCCACGAAGGTGTTGACCGCGGAGATTTCCGGCATCGCGCCCGCTTTGGCGGCGGCGTATCACCTGGGGGTTTACCTCATCTTCGCCCGCAAACACCGTCCCATCACCCTGCCCGAGGACTCCTTCCACGTCCGGGTGCCCTCCCCCACCAAGGGCGGCGAGGTGGAACTCTGGCTGTCCCCGGAGTGGATTGGCCCTCAGGACCGGGTGCTCATTGTGGACGACTTTCTGGCCACCGGACAGACCATCAAAGCCCTGGCCCAGTTGGTGCATATGGCCGGCGGACGGGTGGTCGGTGTGGGCGCGCTTATCGAGAAGGTGTTCCAGAAGGGCCGGGAGAATCTACGACATCTGAATGTGCCCATCGAGTCCCTGGTGCGCATCGCCCGTTTCGAGGAGGACGGGGCCATCATCTTTGCCGAGTGACCTCCCCGGAGGGCGCGGGACACGCGCGGGACCGGTCCGTCGTGGGCAGGACCCAGGTTTCCAGCTCCGGCGCGCGCCACCATGGGCGCACCTGGGCCCGTGGCGGGTCGGCGTGCACATCCAACCGTTGTAACTCCCCACCGCATCCCCAGGCCCAGGCAACCCACCTGCGAAAGCGCCGGGCCTCGGGGAGGCGTTCCCAGGGAATGGCCTCTCCGCGTCGGTAAGCGTCCACCAAGGTCTCGACTTCCTCTACATAACGTCTGGCTTCCGGGTAATCCCCCCGCAACCAGGCCAGACTGGCCTGCTGCAGCAGGAGCTCCGCGGTCTGGTGAAGCGCGGTGTTGGGGCTGCGAATGGCGTCCGTGACGATGCCGCGAGGCTGCATCACCTTCCGCTGCGGGAGCCAGGCGGTGCCGTAGTAGGCGTCCGGGTCCATGGCCTTCTGGTAGGCCCGCAAGGCTTCGTACAGAGCCACGGTCACCCGAACGTCCTCCAGGTCTTCGGGCGTGGCCGGATGCTGTTCCAGGAAGGCCCGCAGGTCCCGGTCCAGGGCGTCCAGCGTCTGCCCGAAGCGGGCCTCCAGTTGGCGGCTCAGGGCTTGCATTTGGGTTTCCCCCTGCTCAGGGGCTTCCAGCGAGGTGTAAAAGGCCCAGAAGCGCTCCCATCCCCAACGTTCCACCATATAAGCCACCAGCGCCCCGGCCTGGATGTAGGACAGTTCGTGTTGATGCTGATAGAAGTCCTCGCCCAACACCGAAAGGGGTTGATACCGGCCCCACTGCAACACCGCATGGGCGCGGCGGAAGAGGGGCTCGTGGGGACGGTAATGTCCGCCGCTGAGGTACACGGCCAGACCCTCCACCAGCATGGTAGGACGCCAGTTCTTCACCCCTTTCCCTTCCACCCAGTGCACCATCTCGTGGTACACGATTTGGCGCACCGGCTCCATCAAGGGCCCTCGGTCACGGTACGTCACCCACATCTCCCCGGCCAAAAAGCCCCCCTGCCCCAGCAGCCGTGGCAGGAACACGATGACGGCCCGCTGGCCGGGTTGGACGCTCATCCTCTGCGTGACCTCGGCGTACACGGCCTCGGTGGTCGCCAGCAGTTCCGGCAGGTCCCGTTGGGTTTCGGTCTGGGTGAAATAGACCACCTGACAGCAAGCCGTCACCCACTCGGCCCACGCCACACCCCGCTCTGAAAAGGGTCGCAGGGACGAAGGGAATAGGTAGAGCCGCTGCCGCAAGACCTCCTGCCCCCGGTAGCGCACCGTCACGACGTGCACCCCAGGCGCTTCTCCGTCCGTTTCCCAGGCCCAGGGCACCACCGCAGCCTGGACCTGGTCAATGCCCCAGGCAGCCAGGGTGGCTTCCCACTGGGGCCCTGAGGGGGGATCCACCTGGATTTGGACGCGCGCATCTCCCGGCAGCCCGGACCCGGGAGGACGTACCTCCCAGCTCAAGACATCCCCCACATACCAGGGTCCCACGGGATGAATGCGCAGCTGCCATCGGGAGATTTGGGAAGCCCCCTGCCCGCTTCGGGCGCCCAGGCCCGCGAGCAGCGCCAACAGGGCCAGGACGATGGCCCAACCCTCCGGCCGAAAGGAACGAGGCTCATTGGAAACGCCCTTCCTGCCTTCCCCAACCGGTCGGCGTCGGTCCTGGAAGGAGAAGCGGGGCCAAGGGCGGTGGATGGGTTTCCCGGACATGCGCTCCCAAAGCCGGGTTCAGGCCTGTTCCTGGGCTGGCGAGGTCAGATGGAGCAGGTGCCGGGCGTAGGCCTGCAGCCCCTGGTAGTAAGGCAGGATGCTGGGAATGTAATGACGCTCGTCGGCGGCATGGGGTGCCAGCCCGCTCTGACCCCAGATGACGGACCGTCCCTGGGGGACGAAGCGCACGCTGGAGGCGGGCAATTTTTTGCACAGGCCCGGGGGCTGACCCCAGGCGTCCTCCAGCGCCTGGAGGAGCGCCTGAAAGTAGGGGTTCTCCGGGTCGCATTGGGTGCCCGGCGCGGGGGAGTCCACCTGCATGTCCACCTGGTGCTCCAGGGCCAGGTCTTCCAGGGCCTGAAGAAAGTCTTCCAGAGGGTCTTGGGGAATGGGGCGGATTTCCAGCCCCATCACCCCTTCAGAAGGGGTGATGTTGAACAGGCCGGGCTCGCCCACCGACACAAAGGGGAATCGAATCTGGGAATACCAGCCCTTCTCCGTGTCCAGAGTCAGCATGTCCTGGGCCAGGGCCTGAATGGCCTGTTGCAGGTGGAACAGGCGTTGCGTCAGGTCCTGATGTGCCTGGGAGAGGCCGGAGTGTCCTCGACGCCCCTGAATGCGGAACGTGATGCGCACGGCTCCCCGAGACTCGGTGCAAATGGCACCGTAGGGCCGGGTTCCCGTTTCTTCGGTCCGCTCGCCGGCGATGAAGAAGGACGGCAGCGTGCCGTAGCGCTCCTGATACCAGGCCAGGACTTCGCGCGTGCCCACCGGGGCCGTTTCGCCTTCCTCCTCGTTACCGATGAGCATAACGCTGATGGGAGGATACGGGGGACCGGCCTGTAAGGCATCCTTCATCCACACGGCCACGGTGGCCACCACGGTTTTCATGTCCGCCGCGCCCCGGCCCCACAGGTAATCGCCTTCCACCCGGGGCTGGAACTGGCGGTCGTCGGGCTCCGGCCCCACCACGTCGAAGTGGCCCAGCCACATCACCGGCGCCTCTTCCTGCCCGGGGAAGAAGACCAGAAGCGCGGGATACGTGGCACTCTCGGGCTCCAGCCATTCCACATGCAGGCCCGCCCACTCGAAGTAGGCCCGCAGCACGCGAGCGACCCGACGGATTTCGTCGTAACGGGGTTGGGGTGCCGTACTCACCGAGGGAATAGCGATGAGTTCCTGGGCCAGGCGCAGGATTTCCATGGTCTTCGGGTCCCAGGACATGAGTTTCCTCCTACCTGAGGGCTTCCGCCGATTTTACCGCTATTACGCCAAACGCGTGAGGGGCTTTTCGGACGTGTTGGAAGCCCACTTCTCGCAGGCGCTCCATGACCCCGCGCGTCACGTTGCGGCCCATCCGGGTTTCGGGGTTCCCCACATAATGGAACAAACGCCCTCCTGGACGCAACACCCGCCAGAGTTCACGATAAAAATCCCGACCGTAAAGCTCCCCTGCCAGGGAGAAAAGGGGCGGGTCGTGGATGACCACGTGGAACGCTGCATCGGGGAAACCCCAAACGAGGTCGTAGATGTCGCCGTGGATTTTGAGAATGTTGGGAAGGGTAAAGAGTTCCTGGGACCAGGGGTTGGCCCGGGCCAGCTCCCACACCGCGGGGTCCAATTCGATGGTGACCACCCGCTCGGCCCGGTGGGCGGCCTGGATGGCCGTGTAGCCCAAGCCCATGCAGGTGTCCAAAACCCAACCCCGGGGACGCGCGGCCCGCATTTTGTTTTGGGTATCCGTCCAGGGGTCCGTTCCACGCACCCGGTGCATGGCGATGCCCGAAAGCAGCACAGTAGGCGCGCGACCCGTGGGATACAACTGTACCACGCGACCCGTGAGCTCGGAGAAGGTCTGTAAAGGCTGGATGCCCTCCGGGGTCAGGCGATAGCACAGGTTAGGATGAGCCAGAATGGTTTCGGCTTCTTCCCAGGTAAGCAACCACCCCCCGGGGAAATAGACGCCGCGCGCATCCAGGGAGACCCGAACCCGGTGCCGGCCCAGGTCGGGAGAGGTCTCCACTGTGGTCTTGCCCTGCTGACGGGCCTCCATCAGGGGACGCACTTCGTACCAGGAGAGAACGGGAGGAACAGCCAAAGTCGTCATGATTCGGCCTCACAAGATAGGACGGCGACGAGGCGATTGGGGAACCGTGGGAATTGTCTCCATCCCTGGCAGCGAGCAAAGGCCAGACCCAACCCTGGCTCCCCGGCAATGGGAGGTAGACCTCAGACTTTTTGGGGTTGAGCGTCTAAATAGGATTGAAGCAAAAGGGCGGCAGCCGAAGCATCGGGGCGGTCCGAACGGCGTCGTCGGCGTCCAATCCAGGCCCACAGGGAGTAAATGTCCTTGGTGGTGAAGGACTCGTCCCACAGCACCACGGGGATGGAACTGCGCCCCCGCAGAGCCTTGGCCAGGTTCGCGGCCCGGCGGGCCTGCAAAGTGGTGGGTCGGCCCTCGGAATCCGTGGCCCAGCCGATGATAATGCGCTCCACATTGTACGCCCGGGCCAGTTCCAGAATGGCCTCCGCATCTTTGGCCCGGGAACGGTGGCGCAAAATGGTCAAGGGACGGGCCAACGTGCCCGTCGGGTCGCTGATGGCAATCCCGATGAACTTCTCCCCGGGATCCACGGCCAGAATTCGCGCCATGATGTCGTCTCCTCTCCTCGTGTCCGACGACGTGTTTTCCTCACCCAAGCGGGTCTACAGCCCTCTCATTATACAGAGCGCACCGGGGGAAGACGCTGTTTTTTTGTCAGGCGGTCGCCCCCTCCCTCAACGGACGAAGAGGCCACCGCCTCGGGTCAGACTTCCCACTTGGGACGGTATTGCAGGGCCTCCGCCAGGTGGTGTGGCTGGATGTCGGCCGAACCCTCCAGGTCCGCGATGGTACGGGCCACCTTGAGCACCCGGTGGTAACCGCGTGCGGTGAGGCCTAACTGCCGCGCGGCCTGTTGCATCAAGGCCTCGCCGGCCGCATCCAACCGGCAATAGCGCTCGACTTCTCCCGGCCCCATATCGGCATTACAGGTCAACCCCGTACCCCGAAACCGCTCCCGCTGGCGCTCTCGCGCGGCTTCCACCCGGGCCTGAATCACCTCCGAAGGCTCCCCGCGGCGATGGTCCCCCAGTTTTTCGTACTCCACCCGAGGAACATCAATGTAGATGTCAATGCGGTCCAACAGCGGACCCGAAATGCGCCGGCGGTAGCGATGCACCGCGGCAGGTGAACAGGTACAGGCCCGGACCGCATCCCCGTAATAGCCGCAGGGACAGGGGTTCATGGCCGCGACCAGCATGAAATTGGCCGGAAAGGTGACCGAACCCTGGGCCCGGCTGATGGTCACCACCCGGTCTTCCATGGGTTGGCGGAGCACTTCCAGCACCCGAGGACTGAATTCGGGGAGCTCGTCGAGGAAGAGGACGCCGCGATGGGCCAGGGAAATCTCCCCCGGTTGGGGCCAGTTGCCGCCACCCACCAGGCCGGCGTGGGAGATGGTGTGGTGAGGCGCGCGGAAGGGTCGCCAGGTCATCAAAGGCGTATCCGGCGGGAGCTGGTCCGCGACGGAGTAAATGCGGGTCACGTCCAGGGCCTCGTCCACCGTCATCCGGGGGAGGATGCCCGGTAGCGCCCGGGCCAGCAAGGTTTTGCCCGCGCCCGGAGGCCCCACCATGAGCACGTTATGCCCTCCGGCCGCCGCGACCTCCAGGGCCCGCTTGGCGTGCTCCTGCCCCTTGATGTCCGCGAAATCCACTTGAGCCCGTGCGGGAGGCAGTTCCGACAAGTGCAAAGGGGGATGAGGCTCCAGCGTGTTCCGGCCGGTGAGATGCGCCACCAACTGGCCCAGGGAGTTGACGGGATACACCTCGATATCCGGAATCAGCGCGGCCTGGGCCGCGTCTTCCGCGGGCACGTATAGACGTCGAAAGCCCTGCTGCCGTGCCGTGGCTGCAATGGGCAGCGCCCCCCGAATGTGACGCACCCGACCATCCAGGGCCAGTTCGCCCACTACCAGAGCATCTTCCAGCACGTCCGGCGGCAGCTGGCCTGAAGCCATGAGGACACCCAACGCGATGGGCAGGTCGTAAACCGGCCCGGCCTTACGCACCGCGGCCGGTGCCAGGTTCACGGTCAAACGCTGCCGGGGCACGGCGAACCCGCTATTACGCAACGCGGACGAAACCCGCTCTCGGCTCTCCTGGACGGAGGTATCCGGAAGGCCCACGATGACCATGCCCCCATATCCCCGCCCTCGATCCACCTCCACTTCGACGATGACACCCTCAAGACCCAACAAGGCGCAGGAATACACTCGCGTGGTCATCCCGCCACCTCACGCTTTGAGGGATACAAGTGCACCACGATCGAGCGGTGAACCCGCCCGCACCCAGTTCGCTTATGGGGAAAAAGCGACCCTGACCAGGGCCGCCGGAAAGGCTACAGGGTCTCCGCGCTCAAGGACGACGCCGAGGCCGCGGTCACCGCTTCGCCCCGGGCATTGGAGAGCACCAACTGTCCCTCTTCCACATCTACCAGTACCTGGTCACCCGGCTGGAAAGTGCCCTGAAGGAGCGCGACGGCCAGAGGGCCTTCGATGTATTTCTGAATGAGCCGCTGTAGCGGCCGTGCTCCGTAAAGGGGGTCATGTCCCTTTTCGGCCAGCCAAGCACGCGCGGCCTCCGTCCAGGCCAGATCCAGGTCCTGGTCCGCCAGTCGTGCCCGCAGGTCTTCCAGTTGCAGGTCCACAATCTGGAGCATGGCCTCCTGGCTCAGGGAGGAGAACACGATGATTTCATCCACCCGGTTCAGGAACTCCGGCCGGAAAGTCTCCTTCAAGGCCTTACGGATTTTCTCTTCCAACTGCCGGTCGGCCAGGTCGCTTTCGGCATCCACAAAGCCCAGGCGCCCTCCCCGCCGCACCAGCTCCGTACCCAGGTTGCTGGTCATGATGACCACCGTGTTCCGGAAGTCCACGGTGCGTCCCTGCCCGTCGGTCAGGCGACCCTCGTCCAGAATTTGCAAGAGTACGTTCCAGACTCGCGGGTGGGCCTTCTCGATTTCATCGAAGAGAATGACCCGGTAGGGCCGCCGCCGCACGGCCTCCGTCAGTTGGCCGCCTTCCTCATACCCCACGTATCCCGGGGGAGCGCCAAACAGCCGGGCGATGGAATGTTCCTCCCGGTACTCGCTCATGTCGATGCGTACCAGGGCATCTTCGTCGTCGAACAAGATTTCGGCCAGGGCCTTGGCCATCAGGGTCTTCCCCACCCCTGAAGGCCCGATAAAGATGAAGGAACCGATGGGACGCTTGGGATTCTTGAGGCCTGCCCGCGCCCGTCGAATGGCGTCGGCCAGGGCCCGGATGGCCTCCTCCTGACCCACCACTCGACGACGCAGCAAATCCTCCAGATGGAGGAGCCGTTCCCGTTCCTCGGCCAGGAGTTGAGCCACCGGGATGCCCGTCCATTCGGAGACCACCTGGGCCACCGCGTCCGCGTCCACCACTTCATCCACCCCCTGAGCCTCTTTCCACGCCTGGAACGCCTCCTCCCACTGCTTTTCCAAGTGCAGGCGTTGCACCTTGAATTGGGCCATCCGCTCATACTCGTGATGTTGGGCGGCCTCGTCCTCAGCCTCTTGAAGTCGTGCGATTTGGTTCCGCAATTCCCGCAGTTCCGGGGGCAGGGAATGGAGCTGTACCCGGCGCTTGGCCGCGGCTTCGTCCAGCAAATCGATGGCTTTGTCGGGCAGATGGCGGTCCGGGATATAACGAGCGGCCAGCCGGGCCGCCGCGACCAAAGCTTCGTCGGTAAACCGCACCCCATGATGGGCTTCGTAACGCTCCTTGAGACCCCGGAGCATTTCAATGGTCTCTTCGACCGAAGGTTCTTCCACATAAATGGGGGCAAAACGTCGTTCCAGCGCGGCGTCCTTCTCGATGTACTTGTGGTACTCCTCCGGGGTGGTCGCACCGATGCACTGCAGCTCTCCCCGCGCCAGGGCCGGTTTGAGAATATTGGCCGCGTCCAGCGCGCCTTGAGCCGCGCCAGCACCCACCACAGTGTGAAGTTCGTCGATGAAAAGAATGATTTCGCCCTGGGAGTCCCGAATCTCCTCCATGACGGCCTTCAGGCGCTCTTCAAAGTCGCCCCGGAATCGCGCGCCCGCGATGAGCGCAGCCAAATCCAGGGCCACCACCCGTTTCCCCAGGAGCAAATCCGGGACGTCTTCGGCCACGATGCGCTGGGCCAGCCCCTCGACGATGGCCGTCTTCCCCACCCCGGCTTCGCCGATGAGCACCGGATTGTTTTTGGTCCGCCGGCAGAGGACCTGAATCACCCGCTGAATTTCCGTCTCACGGCCGATGACGGGGTCCAGCTTGCCCTCCCGGGCCATCTGGGTCAGGTCGCGTGTGAACTTTTCCAGGGTGCGGTACTTGCCTTCGGCCTGACGGCTGGTGACCCGTTTGCCTCCGCGCACGTGGCGAATGGCCTCATACACCCGACCCTTCGTCACGCCGAATTCTCGCAGTAAACGGGTCGACGGCGAATGGGGTTCGTTGAGGATGGCGAGAAGGAGATGTTCCGTGGAGATAAACTGGTCGCCCAGCTTATTGGCCTCCAGATGGGCCATATCCGTCATACGCTTCACCCGGGGAGTAACGAAAATCTGCCCCATACCTCGACCGTACACGCCCGCCTTAGGCGAGGTACGAAGGAGGGAATCCAAACGGTCCCGTAGCGCATCCACATCCACACCCAAAAAAGACAGGATGCGGGGCACCGTCCCGTTCTTTTGTTCCAGCAAGGCCAACAGGATGTGTTCCGTGTCCAGTTGCGTATGGCCGTACCGTTGAAGCAATTCCACGGCCCGTTGGGCGGCTTCTTGTGCCTGCTCGGTAAACCGATCGAAGCGAATCATCACGTTTCTGTCCTCCCCATAAGCGCAAAGGTGAAAAGGTCACTGTCATTATAAGCGAAAACCCCCCGAGGCCCGAGATGGAAACGGACCATTCGGGCGCGGGGAGGTCGTTTGGCCGGCAGGCAATCTTGACACGTTTTGGATGCCCTCTATAATAGGGGAT
>WFVP01000383.1 GCA_015491595.1 Anaerolineales bacterium | reverse complement strand
GGGCAACCCGAAGGACGTGCAATCCCGCACCTGAACGCCGTAGTTCTGCAGCAGAAAGTCCCGCACAGCCGTCGCGTCCCCAACCCGCACCAGGAAGAAATGGGCCACGGAAGGCACCACGAAGAAGCCCAGCTCCTGCAGGCCCCGCCGCAGTTCCTGCACCGCCGCGTGCAATCGGCGCAGCGTGTCCTGCACGTACCCGGGGTGACGCAACGCAGCCACCGCCGCGGCCTGGGCATATGTGTTCACGTTCCAAGGCGGCCGCACGGCCCGCAACGGAGCCAGGAGCTCCGGGTCCGCCACCGCGTACCCGATGCGCAGGCCCGCCAAGGCATGGTCCTTGGTCAGGGTGCGAAGCACCAGCAAGTTGGGTGCCCGGAGGCGCAAAGCCGAGGGAACCGCGTCCAGGGTGAAGGGATGGTACGCTTCGTCCACCACGAAGAGAGTCTCGGGGAAGCGGGCCAGCTGCCGGGCCAGCCAATCCATGGGATAGGCCGTTCCCGTCGGGTTGTTGGGGTGGCACAGGAAGACGGCCTTGGGACGGGTTCGGGCCAGCAGTTGGGCCATCTCGCCCAGCCGGGGCTGGAACAGGTCTTCCTCCCGGGCCGCCCAGCAGGTAACGGACGCGCCCATCATGCGGGCGATGCGCTGGTACTCGCCGAAGGCAGGCCCGAAAATCACCACCTGGTCCCCCTCTTCCAGGTAGGCCAGGGCCAACAGTTGCATCACCTCCGCGCTGCCGTTCCCCAAAATCAGATGGTCCGGCGGCACGGCCAGGCGCCGAGCCAGGGCTTCCAGCACCGGATGCCCCTCCGGGTCGGGCAGGGCATCCACCGGCGTCTGCCGCAACGCGTCATACACCGCGGGAGGTGGGCCGAAGGGATTGATGTTCGCGGTGAAATCCAGGAGGCGACCCGGCGCCACGCCCGCCGGGGTTCCCCCATGGGGGACCGGCTTCAACGCCGCAACAGCCCGTCGCGGTTGAGGCCGGCGCCGATGGGACGAGGGGGCATCCACCATGGTCCTTCGCGTTTCCCCCATCATGTCCTCCGCTGGAAGCGTATTTGCAAAATGTCTCCATCCTGGACCACGTACTCCCGCCCCTCCAGGCGGGGGAACCCGCGCGCCCGCAGTTCCGCCCGGTTCCCCTTCACCTCCAGGAAGACCTCAACCGGTGTCACCTCCGCGCGAATGAACCCTCGGGCCATGTCCGAGTGGATGCGCCCCGCGGCCTGCACCGCGGTATGTCCCCGGGGCAGCAGCCAGGCGCGAGTCTCCTTTTCGTTGAACGTGTAAAAGGTGATGACGTCCATGGTCTGGCGCAAGGCCTGCAACAGACGTTCCCGCGCGGGGGATGGAGGAAGGTCGTAGGCCTCCCGGAAGGTCGCGGCTTCCTCGGGCGGGAGTTGGGCCAGTTCCCACTCCAGGGCCAGGGGGACGGCCAGTCCGCGCGCGCCTGGGGGAAAGTCCTCCACCCCGGCCCCGTCCTCATCGGTGTTCACCACCACCAGCAAGGGCTTCAACGTCAACAGGGTGAACCCCTGGAGCCATCGCCGGTCATCGGGGCTCAGGTCCAGGACCCGCAAAGGCTGCTCGGCCTGCAATGCCTCCTGGAGACGGCGGAACAGGGCTTGTTCCTTTTCAATCTCGTCCTTCGGTCGGGCGCCCTTCTGCCATTCTTCCTGCAGGCGTTCCAGGCGACGCTCCACCGTATCCAGGTCGTAGAGCAACAGCTCCTGCTCCAAAGCGTCGATGTCTCGCTGGGGATTCACGTCTCCCAGGGGATGGGGCGCCTGGGGATGGGTGAAGGCCCGCACCACGTGCACCAACACGTCCATCCGGCCCAGGACGTTGCGCAACGGACCCAGCGGACGCTCCTGACGGCTCCCAGGGCCTGCCGCAATGTCCACCAAGGTGATGGTGGCCGGGACGACACGACGGGACCCGGTGAGCCGATGCAGGGCGTCCAGTCGGGGGTCCGGCAAGGGGACCACGGCCGTGGTCAGGGTCACCGGACCTTCCTGGGATACGGTCCCCTTCTGTCCCGAGGTCAGCAACTGGAACAAAGTGGTCTTGCCCGACTGGGGCAGGCCGAAGATGCCAATCATGGCCCTTCCCTCACGGCACCAGCGCGTCCAGCAGTTCGTCCCAGTACGAGGGCAGCGAATCCCACGGATTGGGCGGAACGTCGTCGGTGAAATAGACGTACTTGGCCCATTGCTGGGCCCGCACTTCCTGCAAAATGGCCTTCATGTCCTGAAGGGAAGCCGAGTGCACCAGAATGCCCGTGAGCTCGAAGTCCAGGATGGCTTGGGAGGGGTCAAAGGTCCACCACCTGGCCGCCTCGTCCTCGAACACCACGTTCAGGGCCCCGATGTTCAGATACTCCTGCGGCGGCAGGGTGCCGAAGTTGAAAATCACCGGTCCCGCGGGGAAGAAGGTGCGGGCGTACTCGTACAGGAAGCTGTATCGGCTGAGATATTCCGGGTCTGTGGGCACCTGGTCGAAGAAAATGCCCTGCACCGGGAAATAATCGGCATACAGGTTGACGTCCAGGCGCACCGCTTCGGACGAGCGCTGGCCGTATTCCGTAGGCACGTAGCCCACCATCACCACGCCGGCGTCCTGCAACTCCGCCATGCCCCGCTGGTAGTCCTCGTTGGGCGGGCCTCCCGGTCCGTTATCCGGGTTGATGATGGCCACAAGGGTGACCTGCTGACGGGCCCGGGCCAGGTCGTCCCAGAGGTACTGGTTGGGGTCCCACCAGTATGGATACACGTAAAAGGGCACCAGAAGCACCATCTCGGTTTCGGGCGGTGGACCGGGCGTGAGTTCTTCTTCGTCAACCGGCTCGGCGGTGGGCGTCCAGGTCGCGGTGGACGCGGGGGCTGGCGTGGTGGGCAGGGGCGTCCACGTGGGCGTGGAGGTGGGAGGAAGGGTGGCCGTGGCCGTGGCCGTGGCCGTAGCCGTTGCCGTGGCCGTGGCCGTCGGCGTCGCGCTGGGCGTCCATGTGGGCATCTCAGTCTCGGTGAGCGTGGCCGAAGGCGTGGGGGAAGTGCCCGGCGTCTCGCCCGCCGAAGAGGGCGTCACGGTAGTGGGCGTTATGTCAACGCCCGTCACCGAAGTCGCCGTGGGCGGGCCGGGGGGCACGGTGGACGCCGTC
>WFVP01000382.1 GCA_015491595.1 Anaerolineales bacterium | reverse complement strand
CTTCGCGTACCACCTCTTCGGGGTGGCCCTGGCACGACGAACCTGGGTGGACCCCTCCCTGGTTCTCAACGCGTGGGAACCCGAGGAATTGCTCTCCTGGCTTCGAAGCCGGAAGTCGAACGTTGGCTGACGACTGACGGCCGTCGGCGGTCAGCCTTTTTCGTACTTGTGGTTCACCACTTCCAGTTCCTGGTGGGCACCTGTTGTTTCCAGGATTTCGGCTGCGAGCCAGTACTTGCGGAAAGGTGGCATGAGATAGACCCCCTGCGCCCATTCCCGTAACTGGTGAATGAGGTCTACCGCAAGACGCAGCCCCTCTTTCCATGCCTGGTCCCCAGACCGCTCCATCAGACGCATCACCTGCTCGGGAATGTAAATGCCCGGCACCTCGTTGTGCAAAAAACGGGCATGCCGTGCACTGTAAAGGGGAAGCACACCCACCAACACCGGAATGGGCAGGGGTCCGTACCGCTCTTCATACATGGTCAAGAAACGAAAAGCCTTTTCCGGTTCGTATACCGGTTGCGTAAGGGCAAAATCCGCGCCCGCGCGTATCTTACGGCGCAGCACTTTCATCTCGCGTTCAGGGTCGGCGGCCATGAGGTTCAGCGCACACCCGATGAAAAAGCGCGTGGGCTCATCCAAGACATTACCGGCGTAGTCCTTTCCCTGGTTGAAACTCTGCTTGATGAGTTTGATCAACCCGGAAGGCACCACGTCGTAGGCATCCATGGCTTCGGGATAATCACCGATGGAGGTGGGGTCGCCCATGACGACGAAGATGTTCCGAATGCCCAGCGCGTGTGCAGCCAGTAAGTCCCCCTGAACCCGCAAGAGGTTTCGCCCCCGAGTGGGGAAGTGGAGGGTGGTCTCGATGCCCACGTCTTCCTGAATCCGATGGCATACGGCCCAGGGGCTCATGCGCATCCGGGCCATGGGGCTGTCGGCCACGTTGACCACGTCGGCCCCGGATTCCTTGAGCAGCGCCGCGTGGGCCAGGGTCTTGTGCACGGAAACCCCACGCGGAGGGGACATCTCCACTGCGAACACGAACTTTCCTCGTGCCAGCTTGCGGGCCAGCTCACTGGGCCAGGGCTCCTCTTCTTCCTCCTCCTGGCCTGCTTCCTGGAGATGGTCCCGGGGGCCTTCCACAACTTCAACATCAGGACCCATCTCAGACAAGGGAATGGTTTGCAAAGTCTTGGCGATGGCCCGGATGTGTTCCGGCGTCGTACCGCAGCATCCGCCGATAAAGCGCGCCCCCCATTGGGTAAACTGACGGGCATAATCACCGAAGTAATCGGGGGTGGCGGGATAGAGAATGCGCCCACCGGGGAGGCGTTCCGGCCAGCCCGCGTTGGGCTTAATCCAGTACAGGGCCTCGGGGACGGCCTTGCGCATGGCCTTGAGCACCCGCAGGAGCTGGGCCGGACCGCCGGAACAGTTCGCTCCCAGGATATCCACACCCCAATCCCGCAGCTGTCGGGCCACCTGAGCCGGGGTCTCGCCCAAGAGCGTACGGTCGTCGCGTGTGTAGGTCATGGAGACCACCACGGGGAGATGCGGAGCGACCTCTCGCGCGGCCAGAAAGGCCTGATGGGCCTCATCCAGGCTCACCATGGTCTCGATGACCAGCAAATCCACCCCCGCCTCCACCAGGGCCTGGATTTGTTCCCGAAAAGCCGCGCGCGCTTCCTCCTGAGAAACTCGGCCAAAGGGCGCGATACGCACCCCCAAAGGGCCGATGTCCCCCGCGACCAGGACCTCGTTCTCTTTGAAAGCCGCCAGCACCGCGCGCCGGGCCAATTCCACGCCTGCTTTGTTGATGTTCGCAACCTGCTCCTCCAGCCCATGCTCCGCCAGACGGAAACGATTGGCACCGAACGTGTTGGTCAGCAGGATTTGAGCGCCGGCTTCCAGGTATTGGCGGTGCACGTCGGCCACCAGGGCCGGTTGGCGAATGTTCAAGGCATCAAAACATTCGTCAAAGGGAATGCCCTTGGCATGGAGCATGGTGCCCATGGCACCGTCCAGCGTCACGGGATGGGTTTGGCGGCGTAGCCACCGGAAGAAGGCCTCACGATTGGGTGTCATAAAAACCTCCTTCCAAAAGGTCATGGCCCAACGTAGCCTTCCGGCTACGGT
>WFVP01000381.1 GCA_015491595.1 Anaerolineales bacterium | reverse complement strand
CTTCTGGAAATTCGCGGGAAGGGGGTCGGGCAAGGGAAGATGGGCCTGCGCGACCCAGCTCTCCTTTTCCTTCCAGATGGTGATGTAGTCAATGGAGCCGTCGTCGTGCTCTTCCCATTCGGGATACTGGAAGCGTTGCCAGAAGACCAAACCCACCCGGACCTCGCGAATTCGCGGACGCCCTTGAAGGCGCAGATGGACCCGGGCCGGGATGGTATCCCCGGGACGATAGACCTGGTCCTGGGGCCATTCGACATGCACCTGGATTTTGCCACCGCGCAGGAAACCGAACACCATGGGAAGCCTCCCTATTCTTTCGAACCCAAAGCGGTTCTGGGGTCGTTTGAGAGCCAGGGTAAACGGCGCGCGTCAGGAGAGCGTCAGACGGGGAAGTCGGTGGCACACGGCGAGAATCCGACCACTCCTTCCAAGGAGAGCACCCAGGAGGGCCCGAAGAGGCGGGCAGGCGTTTGAAAGCCGGATACCTCCTCCGCGCGGGTGAAGACCTCTTTCACGGCTGCCACCGCGGCCCGGGCGGTGAGGGTGTATCCCTCGGGTGTTTCCAGTCTGGCGCACACTCGACGTCCTTCCGGGTCCCAGGCATGGCCTTCAAAGAAGACCCGGCCGCGAGCCCTTTGGGCCTCGCTGGGACCGGGCGGCAGCAGCCAGCGCACGCCGGCCGCCAGCAGGCGGCGCACCGCGGGGAAACGCACCAGGGCCTTCACCCAGGGCCACCAGGGCAGGAGGCGGGCCAGGGGGCGGGGGAGGCACATGAACACCTCGATGTTGGGAATGCCGGTGGTGTGGTACGCGGTGCTCACGTCGCCCCATCGTACACGGTACACCCGGCGCGTCCGTCCGCCCAGTACCATCTCCAGCACGGTATCGCCGGGAGGAATGTCCACGATGCGTCCGTCCCGCCGCACCGCGCTGGGACGGTGGAGATTAAGCACCATGGTGCGCAGGGTGCCCCGGGAAACGCCCGCCCGGGTGCTGCAAATCACCAGGCGCAGGTGGGTCGCGGAAGGAAGGTGGGCCTTCAGGTGGGCGGCCAGACAGTCGGAAGGGACCACGTCCAGGCCCACGCCGGGCAGGAGGAGCACGCCTCGACGGCGGGCGTCCTCATGGCGTTGGGCCAGGTGCTCGAACACCGCGATTTCCCCGGTGATGTCCAGATAGTGCACCCCCTGGCGGAGGCAGGCGGCCAGCATAGGGGGCATGGTGATTTCAAAGGGGCCGGCCGCGTGCAGGACCAACCGGCGCCCCCGAAGTAGGCGGTCCAGGGCTTCGGGGTCCTCCAGGGGAGCTGCCTGATAGGGCAGGCCGGTTTCCTGGGCCAGGGCCTGCAACGCCCGAGGGTTGCGACCGGCCAGGAGGGGCGGTATCCCCTGCCGGAGGGCCTCCTGCAGGATAAGGCGACCGGTGTAGCCGTAAGCGCCGTAAAGGACCCAGGCCATCGTCCTGTCTTCCCCGCGCGCCCTCATGACGTGCACCTCCTCCCCCTTCACTCCGCCGTGGCCTCAGAGGAGGAGGCCGGCGCGCGGGATGCGGCGGAGGGAAGCGGTGTTTTGGAGGGCAGGAAGTCCTCCGCGAAGTGACAGGCCACGAAATGGCCGGGACGGAGCTCCCGCAACTCGGGTTCCTGGGCGGCGCATTCGGGCTTGGCAAAGGGACAGCGCGGGTGGAACCGGCACCCTGAGGGCGGATTCAGGGGACTGGGAACGTCGCCGGGGAGGATGATGCGCTCCCGCCTGGCCGTGGGGTCCGGGACGGGGATGGCGGAAAGCAGCGCCTGGGTATAGGGATGCAGGGGGTTGGTGAAGAGCTCCCGGGTGGGGGCCAGTTCCACGATTTTCCCCAGGTACATCACGGCCACCCGATGGGAGATGTGCTCCACGACCGCCAGGTTGTGGGCGACGAACAGGTAGGTGAGCCTGAACTCCTCCTGCAAATCCATGAGCAGGTTGAGGATTTGGGCCTGGATGGACACGTCCAGCGCGGAGACGGGTTCGTCCAGGACCACAAACTTGGGACGCAGCACGAGGGCCCGGGCGATGCCGATGCGCTGGCGCTGTCCGCCGGAAAACTCGTGGGGGTAGCGATACGCGTGGTAGGGCTCCAGGCCCACCTTGCGCAGGATGTCCATCATCATTTCCCGGCGCTCCCGCGGGGTGCCGATGCCGTGGATTTTGAGTCCCTCCAGGATGGATTCCCCCACAGGCAACCGGGGGTCCAGGGAGGAATAGGGGTCCTGGAACACAATTTGCATCTGCCGGCGAAGGGCCTTCAGTTCCGGCCCCTTGAGGGCGAAGATGTTCTTGCCGTCGAAATAGGCTTCGCCGCGTGTAGGTTCCATGAGGCGCAACAGGGTCAGGGCCGCGGTGGTCTTGCCACAACCGGATTCCCCCACCAGTCCCAGGGTTTCGCCTTCGTGCACGGTGAAGCTGATATCGTCCACGGCTTTGACCCAGGCCACGATGCGCTTCAGGATGCCCCCGCGTACGGGGTAATACTTGACCAGATGGCGCACTTGCAGCAGGGGTTTGCGGGTGTCCGGCGTTTGGGTCATGGTTCTGCCTCGGGAGTGGAGATGGTGGTCGCTGGAGATACGGGGTGATGCACCCGAGCCCCTTCATAGAGCCAGCAGCGCACCAGGTGCTGAGGCGCCACGTCGTACAGCGGCGGGTCCTGGTCCTCGCAGCGGGTGAGGTTGGCTTCCACTCGGGCCTGGCACCGCGGCGCGAAGCGGCATCCAGGGGGCGGGTCGATGAGGTCGGGCACGGTGCCGGGGATGGTCTCCAGCCGGGGACGGCGGCGTCCCAGCACGGGCAGGGAGGCCAGCAGGCCCTGGGTGTAGGGGTGATGCGGTTCCTGGAAGATGCGAGTGACCTCGGCCTGTTCCACAATCTGCCCGGCATACATCACGGCCACCCGGTCGGCCATCTCCGCGATGACGCCCAGGTCGTGGGAGATAAGGATGATGGCGGTGTTGAAACGGGACCGCAGGTCCCGCAACAGGTCCAGGATTTGGGCCTGGATGGTCACGTCCAGCGCGGTGGTGGGTTCGTCCGCGATGAGGAGCTTGGGTCGCAGGGCCAGGGCCATGGCAATCATGACCCGCTGGGCCTGGCCGCCGGAGAGCTCGTGGGGGTAAGCGTGGGCCTTCTGGGCCGGGTCCGGGATGCCCACCAGCCGCAGGAGCTCCACGGCCCGCTGCCAGGCTTCCTTCTTCTTCATGCCCTGGTGGACCTGGAAGACCTCGGCGATTTGGTCTCCGATGGTGTAGACCGGGTTCAGGCTGCTCTTGGGTTGCTGGAAAATCATGGAAATGCGATTCCCCCGAATGCGGGCCATTTCCACTTCGGGTAGGGCCAGGAGGTTCACCCCTTCAAACCAGATTTCGCCGTCTACGATGCGTCCGGGGCTGTCCACCAGGCGCATGATGGAGAGGGAGGTCACGCTCTTGCCGCAGCCCGACTCCCCCACCAGGCCCAGTACCTCACCTGGCATCACGTGGAAGGAAACGCCGTCCACGGCTTTGACCACCCCGTCGTGGGTGAAGAAGTAGGTTTTGAGGTTGCGGACGTCCAACAGCGGTGCGGTCACGACATGCCTCCTGAGGGTGAAGTCCCGCAGGCCCCTCGGCACCGGGGGGCCGTGTCGCCTCGGCCCATTAGAACGGAGCGGGCATGATGAGATACTGGAAGACCAACATGGCCGTGAACGCGATGACCACCAGAATGCCGACCCGGTTCTTTTCCAGCACGTCGAAGGCGTCGGTGAGCAACTCCGCGAAAATCATCCAAATCATGGCCCCGGCCGCGAGGCCCATGCCCACGGGGAAGAAGGTCTTGAACGCGAGGACGAAGAGGAAGGCGGGTACGGCCAGCAGGGGTTGGGGTAGACTGGACACGATGCTCCATCCGGCGGCTTTCCAGGGGGAGACCCCTTTGGGGACCAGCACCAGGCTGATGGCCAGGCCTTCGGGGATGTTGTGCACCGCGATGGCGATGGTGGTCACCAGGCCCAGGGTGCTCTCCAGTTTGCCAAAGGAGACCCCGATGCCCACGCCTTCGGCGATGGAGTGCACCGTCATCACCACCACGATGAGGAGCATCTGGCGCCAGTCCGTTTGGTTGGTGAACTGCCCGCCTCCGGGCACCAGGGCGCTGTACCGGGCCAGCAGGCGGTCTACCGCCGCGACCAGGACCATGCCCAACACCACGCCCACCAGGCTCAGGGCGATGTGGCTTTGCAGACCGGCGTAGAGCAGGGAGAAGCTGGCGGCCAGCATGATGCCGCTGGCCAGGGCTCCGGCCACGCCCAGCCAGTGGGCCGCAATCTCCCGGGTGAAGAAGAAGGGCAGCGCTCCCACTCCGGTGGCCACCGCGGTCACCAGGGCCGCAAGAAAAACCCACACGACATACGAGCTGTCCATTGAGACCCTCCCATTCCATGCGAACCCAAAGCCGGTCCATGCTTCCGCCGGTTTCACACCCGGGCGGAGGGACACCTCCTGCGCGTTCATGGCGGCGGACGGTCCACCATCTTGGGTGGGAGGAGAAAAGCCATGGCGTTGCCTCGTTCATCGTTGATGTAACCTCGGGTCCAACGCGTCCCGAAGGGCGTCCCCCAGCAGGTTGAAGGCCAGGACCGTAATCATGATGGCCAGGCCGGGGAAGAAGACCAGATGGGGCGCGGTGAAGACCTGGTTGCGCTCCTCGCCCAGCATGGAGCCCCACTCGGCCAGGGGAGGCTGGGCGCCCAGTCCGAGGAAGGAGAGCGCGGCCGCGTCCAGAATGGCGGTGGCGATGCCCAGGGTGGCCTGGACGATGAGGGGCGGCAGCGCGTTGGGTAGGATGTGTTTCGTCAGGATGAGGAGGTGGCTCGCGCCCAGGGCCCGGGCCGCCTGGACGTATTCCCGCTCTTTGATGGACAGCACGCTGGCCCGCACCACGCGCGCATACACGGGCGTGGACACGATGGCGATGGCCAGCAGGGCGTTCTGCAACCCCCGCCCCAGGAAGGTCACAATGGCGATGGCGAGCAAGAGGGAGGGGAAGGCCAGGAGCACGTCCATGAAGCGCATGATGAGGTTGTCCACCCATCCGCCCACATAGCCCGCCACCGCGCCCAGGATGGTTCCCGCGACGATGGCTACGCTCACCGTGGTGAAGCCGATGAACAGGGAGACCCGGGTACCGTAGATGACCCGGCTGAACACGTCCCGGAAGTTGCCGTCAATGCCCATGATGTGTTGGGGCTGGTCCGGCGGGCAGCCCAGGAGGTGGATGCAGGGTTTTTGACGGCGTTGAATCCCCGGCTCCACGTCAATGAGCACCGCGTTGGGGTCGTAAGGCGCCAGCACGGGCGCGAAGATGGCCACGAAAATCAAGAACAGGATGATGCCGCCCCCGACCAGCCCGGACCGATGATGGAGCAGGCGACGCAGGGCCAGTTGCCAGGGGCTGGTGGCCCGAATGCGGGTTGCGGTTGCCTCGGCTGTGGTTGTGGTCATGGCTCACTCCAGTCGGATGCGAGGGTCGATGAAGACGTAGAGGATGTCCACGGAAAGGTTGGCGAAGACGTAAATCAAGGCGATGACCACGGTGAAGCCCTGAACCACGGGATAATCGCGCGCGGTGATGGCCTCGTACAACATACTGCCCACGCCCGCGAAGCTGAAGATGGTCTCCGTGAGCACCGCGCCTGAGAACAGCAGACCGACCTGGAGCCCGATGATGGTTACCACCGGGATGAGGGCGTTGCGGAAGGCGTGTTTCAGGATTACCCAATGGACCCGCAGACCCTTGGCGCGCGCGGCCCGGATGTAATCCTGGCGTAGGACCTCCAGCATGCTGGAACGGGTCATACGGGCAATGATGGCCATGGGGATGGTGCTCAGGGCCGTGGCCGGCAGGATGAGATGCTTGAGCGCGTCTTTGAGGACCTCCCAGTCCCGCACGATGAGGGAGTTGAGGATATACATGTTGGAGATGAAGTGGTATACGTAGTACTTGAAGGTGTTGGGTTCCACTTCCCACCCGAAGACCTCGTAGAAGGGGGTGGCGGTCAGGGCTGGGGAAAGGCGTCCGGCGGGGGGAAGCCAGAAGGGGGTGTCCTTCAGCAAAAGGGCGAAGGTGTAGGCCAGGAGCAACCCCAACCAGTACACCGGCATAGAGACGCCGATGTTGGCCAGAAACATGGTGAAGAGGTCCACGGGGGAGTTCTGTTTGATGGCGGAGATGAGGCCCAGGGGGATGCCAATGAGTACGGCCAGGAAGAGGGCAGCCAGGCTGAGCTCGATGGTGGTGGGCAGGCGCTCGATGATGATGATGACCACAGGGCGGCTGTACCGCAGAGACTCGCCAAAATCCCCCCGCGCGATGTCCCTCACGTAATTGACGAACTGTACCGGGATGGGTTTGTCCAGACCATGTTCCCTGTTGAAGCGCTCGCAAACTTCCTGCGTCGCTTTCTCCCCCAAGATGGCTTTGCAAGGGTCGCCCGGAATGATGCGAGCCAAAGCAAAGGTGACGAAGAGGATGCCGAAGACTACAGGGATAGAGAGTAGCAGACGCCGGATGATGTATTGGGTCATAGGTTACCGTCCTCGCTCGGCTTTCATCTTGGTTTGTTTCTCCAAAAAGGTAACGGTTTTTGGAGAGAGGTCAAGGGTGCGAATATCAAAGAAGTTTTAATCAAGGGAAGAAAACGATGTTGGCAGCGGTGTATCCGCTGCCAACATCGTTTCGCTCATATTACTCGAAGAGGCAGCCCCATCGGAGCCGCCCCTTCAAGGCTTACTCCTCCGAATTCATCAGGCCGAAGAAGTACTCCGGATAGGCGAAGGCACCGGTATTGCCCACATGGTAGGGGCTGGCCGCGTTGAGGGCAGCATCGAAGGTGCGGACCACATCGTTGGCATCCAGGGTGGTGCCGTCGTGGAACTTGACGCCCTTCCGCAGATAGCAGATGATAACTGTGGCATCCTCGTTGACCTCGCACTTCTCGGCCAGCCGCGGAACCATTTCCCCGTCTGCGGTGTACTGGTAAAGGCCCTCGGTGACCATCTTGCACGCGTCCAGGGATTCACCGTCGGTTTCGTCCGCGCAATAGAGGCTGATGGGCTCCGCGGCCTTCAGGTACACCAGGGTGTCCCGGCCCGCAGGCTCGAAGGTCCAGAGCTCAGGCGGACCCAGTACCGCGGCCTTGGCGTTCTTCACATCCGCCCGAGCGGCATCGGCCGCCGCGCCATGGGCCACGGGAATCATCGGAACCAGTTCCCGGATGGCGTTGTTGGCCTGTTCGTAGTAGGGACGGGCCTCTTCGGGGTTCGCGATGGTCGCGGCTTTCTCCAGGGGTTCGTAGATTTCGGGGTAAGGATTGCCCCATTGCGGATTCTTCTTGCTGAAGTGGAAGTCCAGGAAGTTGGTCACGTGCAGGTAGTCGGCGCCCCAGCCCAGAAGATAGAGACCGTCAAGTTCGCCTGCAGTGGACTTCTTGATGAACTCGCCAGATTCCATCACGATGACCTCGGCCTTGATGCCCAGGTTCTCCCATAATTGGTTCTGGATTTCCACGGCCACCTTGCCGGGCTCGGGCAGATAGACCCGGAAGACATCTCGGTAGTAAATCTTGGTCTCGAAGCGGACGCCTTCTTCGTTCTTGGGGAACCCGGCTTCGTCCAGTAACGCGTTGGCCGCTTCGGGGTCGAAGGAGTACCAGGGCTCGCCCACGCAGCCGTTCTCAATCACACAGGGGGTGAAGAAGTCGGCCACTTCGGAGCCCTCGGGATAGTAGTTCTTCACGATGCGTTCGCGGTCGATGCCCATGGCGATGGCCTTGCGCACCCGAACGTCATCAAAGGGCTTCACCGTGTTGATGAACGCGATGTAGAACACATTGGGGTTCTTGACCGGCAGCAGCACCAGGTTGGGGTCGTTCTTCACGGTTTCGAAGTCGTCGGGACTCACTTTAGTGATGTAGTCCGCGGTACCGGCCTGGAGTTCCAGCAAGCGTTGTGCGCCTTCCTTGGCCCAGCGAAAGACCAAGGTCTCCGTCTTGGCCGGCTCGCCCCAGTAGTCCTCGAATCGCTTGAAGACAATCTTGTCGCCCCGATACCACTTCTCCAGCTTGTAGGGGCCCGTGCCCACGGGTTGGGTCAGCAGGATTTCCCTGTTGGCCTCGTTGGCGTTGGCCTCGATCCATTCCTGGGGCCGGATGAAGAAGGGCTGGAAGGCAATCTTGGCCAGGAAGGCTGGATCGGGCTTGCACAGGGTGAAGCGGACGGTGTACTCGTCTAACGCTTCGATGGCCTTGATTTTGCTGGTCTTGCAGGACTCATCCGTGACCACCAAGGGCTGGAAACCCTCGGCTTCGGCCGCAGGAGCTTCGGTCGCCGCCGGCTCTTCCGCGGCCGGCGCCTCGGTGGGCGCAGGCGTCTCCGGGGTGGCCTTCTTACAGGCCGCCAAGCCCACCGAGAGCGTGATGGCAAAGAACAGAACCCATACCAGACGACGCATCGCTTCTCCTCCTTACGCGAGTTATTTGGTATGCGAAAGTATACCGGAAATCAATGGGGCGTCAACGCACCCCTTCGGTAGGATGTCCTCATGCCTCCTGCCACCCGCTTCGGGCCGGCTGCGAAGGCGTTCGGCCCCCTGCGATACGCCGATTCCTGGTATAACAGCCTGGAGATTTGGGGTGGTGAGGTGGTCCATGCCTTCGCGCGATGCCATGCCCCTCGCGCAGCGACGGGCCCTCCATCGAGCCCTGCACCATCTCCTCTTGGGGCTGAGCCTGGCGGGCATCCTGCTCTTGAGCGCCCGGGCGCATGTGGGCGCGGATACCTGGTGGCATTTGCGCACCGGCGCATGGATTTGGGAACACCGCCGGCTTCCGGACGTGGACCTCTTCTCCTACACCCGGGCTGGGACCCCCTGGTCGCCGCCGGGGTGGCCGGTGCAGGTGCTCTTCTACGGACTGGTGCAGGTGGTGGGTTACGGGGCCCTCAACGTGTGGACCGCTTTCATGGTGCTGCTGACGTACGGCGTGGTGGCCCGGACCATGCGAGGTGGGCCTTATCTGCGGGCCCTGGCCCTCATCCTGGCCGCCCTCACCGGGAGCCTCTATCAGGCCGCCCGGCCCTATATGGTGACCACGTTGTTTACCGCCCTCTTTCTTTGGGCGTTGGAGACGTGGTATCGAGGGACGGGAAGGCCCCAGCGGTTGTTCCTGCTGGTGGTGTTGATGGCCTTGTGGGGGCACGTGCATGCCGGTTTTCTGGCGGGGTTCCTCGTGTGGGGATGCTACTGGCTGGCGGCCCTGGTGGAAGCCAGAACGCGTCCCACCGCGCGCGCGTGGGACCGGGTGCGCACGCTGTCGGGCTTGGGCGTAGGCCTGGTGCTGGCCTCGTGGTTGAACCCGCAAGGCCCGGCCCTTTGGGCCTACCCCTGGAAGACATTGCGCCTGGAGCACCTGCGTTGGATTCAAGAGTGGCAGGCGCCCGATTTCACCCAGCCTGAGACCTGGCCCTTTGTGGCCTGGTGGGTGCTCATGCTCCTGGTTCTGGGCACCGGGGGACCCTCATGGCGCTGGCGGCATGGGTTGCTTTGGTTGGCCTTCGGCCTGATGGCCTTTCGCGCGGTGCGCAACATCGCCCTTTTCGCGGTGGTGGCTCCGGTGGTGTGGACGGCTTACGCCCGTCCCTGGTGGTCCCGCCGGCGCAAGGACCTTGCCCGGTGT
>WFVP01000380.1 GCA_015491595.1 Anaerolineales bacterium | reverse complement strand
GTGTCGGGGGTGACCGTCGTAGGCCGGGTGCACTGGACGTGGGAGGGGTCCACGGCCCAGGCCTTTCGGTGGGGATGGGCGGGATGGTTGCGACCCTTGCGGGAAGGCGCGCCCTTCGATCCCCGAACGCGAGGCGCCATCACCTACCTGGTAGGCAGCACCCCTGTGGGCCATGCCCTGCTCTACATGACGGGTGGGCCGGAAGGCATCCTGGGCCCTTACCCCGCCCTGGTCCTCCGGCACGAAGCGCAACCCGGGGAGCGGCGCACGTTCACTTGGGTCTGGACCCTGGACCAAGAGGAAGAAGCGGGGCTCACCCGTGCCCGGCACTGGGCTGCCCAACCCTGGGAAGCCCATCGGGCCCGACGGCTCCTCCTGGATGCCCAGATGCCCCGGGTTCGCACGGGCCAGGCGCGCATCGACCGTGCCCTGGCCCGCGGACGTCAGGCGGCCCCCCGGTTTCTGGTGCGCAGTCCCCGGGCAGAGCGGCCCTACCTGGTGGTCCACCGTCGCCCTGAGGACCCTCGTTTGGGTTCCTCCGCCACCGAGAACGTTCCCACCTTCCCCGAACTCTGGTACTGGGTGACCCAATACGGGCTCCCTGGCGTGCAGCCCTGGGTCCTGCCCTTGGTGGAAGCTCTGGTCGCGGTGCGCAATCGCTACGGCGAAATGGACGGCCGTCCTGCCCTCTGGGGCCCTCAAGGGCAATTCCTGGCCCATCCGTTGGCGGTGGATTTGGTGTGGCGTATCCACCAGGTGTGGCGGGACGACGCGTTCCTCCGTCGCGTCTTTCCGGCCCTGTGGGACTTATTGCAGGCCTGGTTTTCCCCGCGTCATGACCGGGATGGCGATGGGTGGCCGGAATGGGACCATCCGGCGCAGGTAGGCCTGCCTCTGGTGCCCGAATGCTCCCCGTGGCACGCCTGGTCCACGGGCCTGGACGTGCGAACCGTGGAAAGCCCGGCCTTGCTGGGCTTCCTCTACCGTGCCTGCAGACAGATGGCGGACATGGCCCGGGCCCTGGAACGAGAAGAAGCCGCCGCGACCGCAGAAGCCTGGGCCCGGAACCTGCAACAGCTCTGGCAGGCCCATCGGGGAACAAGCCTGCTTCCCGGCCATCGGGACAGGGACACCCATCTCACCCAGGAGGGTCGTCGTCTCTGGCAAGGGCGGGGGGAGGGGCGTTTTTCCATGGAGCCTCCCCTGACCCTGGACCCTCCGGCCCGGTTAGTGGTCCACCTGTTCGCCTCGACCGCGTCCCGGAGTCAGGCCCAGGTCCGCATCACGGGCCGGGACCCTCAGGGCCGCCGGGTGCAGGCCCATTTCCTGACCGACGGCTTCCGATGGTACGAAGGCCGGGGCGTGGCCACCACGGAAGAGGTGTTCCAGACGATGGAAGAAGTGGTGTTGCGGGGACTGAAGGGACGGGACCGGGTGGTCCTGCGTGTGGCCAACCTCACCCAAAAGGACATCAGCCTGTTCATTCCGCAGTGGGCCGGGCTGGTCTCGCCGGAGGAGGCTCGGCGTCTCATCGGGCGCTATCTCGAGGCCAACGGGGCCTTCTGGCGTCCGGGAGGATGGTCGGTGATGCCCGGTCGTCGCGCGCCGGAGGAGGGGAAGGCCGTCTCCCTCTTGTGGAACGTGTTGGTGCTGGAAGGACTGATGCAGGTCGAGGCGTGGGAGCTGGCTGCGCGGATGGCCTTCCATCTCCTGGAGTTTCAAAGCCGGGTGCTGGACCAGGAAGGAGGGTTCTATGCCATCTTTCACGGGGAGACGGGACAGGGCCTGACCGCCGCGGAGACGATTACGGGCCTTCCGCCTTTGGGAACGTTGCTCACCCTGGCGGGTCTGCAGTTCCTCCCGGGCCTGCGGGTGCGTTTTCTCCACCCATCCCCGTTGACCTATCCCCTCACCGTGCACATTTGGGGCGCGATGTTGCGGCGAACCCCCGAGGAAACGGAAGTGCGTTTCCCCTGGGGCGAGCGACGGAGCTTTCCCCCCGACGTACGAGGGGTGCTCTCCCTCAAGCAAGGCCAGTTGGTCGAGGGCTAAACGACGAATTGGCCGTCCTGCATGAGGCGTTGGCCGTCCACCCAGACGTTGACCCGAAGGGGAATGACGTCCACGTGGACGCGGCTGTGCCAGTCCGCGCCCGTTCGGTCGGCGTAGGGGTCCCCGAAGGCCACGTGCACCCCTGGGAATTTTTCGTCCTGCAGCAGGTTTCCGGTGAGCTCCTGGAGGAACTCGTTGGTGCCAATGGCGAATTCGCCTACCCGGGTGCCGTTGGGGTCCCGTTGCAGGTAGTCCCAGACCTCCTGGGCCAATGAGGTCTGTGGGTGCTCCACCCGCACCACCCGTCCGTTTTCCACCACGAAGGTCATGGGGTGCTCCAGCAAGCCGTATTTCTCGCTGAAGTAGTCCCCCAAGAGATGGGCCACCAGCACGCCCTGAGCGTTGACCGGCGCGGTGAAGACTTCGCCTTCGGGGAGGTTGCCCCATTGGCCGGGTTGGTGATACAGCCCGGTGCAGGGAATCCAGCGGCGGGCAGCGGGGTCCAGTGTGACGGAGAAGTCCGTACCGTCGGGCGTGGTCACCCGAATCGTCCGGGCTTCGCGTACCCGTTCGTAGATGTCCATGGTGCGTTGGGCCACCTGCCGGTAGTCGGCCTGCATGCCCGTGCGCATGAGCAGCGGGGTGATGCCAATCATGTGTCCGTGACGGGTTCGCAATTTCTGACGCAACAGCCGTCCCAGCTCCAGGCGAAAGGCCACTTCCCCGGGCTGGCCCTGGGCGGCGAAGAAGGTGGCCGTCGGGCGAAACGCCAGCAAGGCCGCTTCCAGGCTGGGGGGAAGG
>WFVP01000379.1 GCA_015491595.1 Anaerolineales bacterium | reverse complement strand
TCTCGGTAATCAGGTGGAGGATGTTCATGATGACCTCCGTCGGTGGTCGTTCGTCGGTGGTCGTTGGTCGGTCGTCGGTGGTCGATCGTCGGTCGTCGTTCGTCGGTGGTCGATGGTCGTTGGTCGTTGGCGGTCAGCGGTCGGCGGCCATCTCACTGCTCACTGCTGACTGCTGACTGCTGACTGCGCACTGCGCACTGCGGGCTGCGCACTGCCCACTGCTGGCTGCACACTGCCCACCGCCGCCTGCTCCAGATATCCCTCGATTTCCCCAAAGGCCTCCCGTTCCAGGTCCTTCTGGAACATGGAGCGGCCGATTTCGCCCCGAAGGCGGCGGACATCCCGCAGGCCCATGGCGCCCAGGACCTCCAGGAGCTGGTCCCGCCAGGACGCGGCCAGGTTGCGCAGCCGCTTCATGCCCCAGTCCACGGGCAGAGGGTCGGGCAGGGTGTAGGGGTCCTGGGGCGTGCGGAATTCGCCGGGGAAGCGGGCCTGCAGGGCCACGAGCACCGGGGTATCCAGCGCCACCGCATCCAGCCCCAGGATGATGGCCTTGGGCACGTGCTCCGCGGCGATGATGCCCCCACTGCCCAACAGCGTGACCGCGTCCCGCAGGCCCTTTTCCACGAAGAAGAGATGGGCCTCCCGGATACCCTCCATCACGAAGCGGCCATCGGGCAGACGTCCATGGTAGTCCGCGGTCAGGTGGAAGACCCGCACCCCCGTGGCAAAGGCCGCGTCCAGGGTGTCCTGGTCCCCAAAAGGCAGGCGCAGGGCCACGATGGCTTGGGGGAAGGCCTCCCGCAGGGCCCGGTACGCGTCGGGGTCCCAGCCTGCGAGTTCCACCATGCGGGGCTGGAAGCCCAGGCGCAGGCCGCGGGCCGCCTCCCGCGGCACCACGGGTACCAGGTGGCGGCCATCGGGCTCCACGTGGGCCAGGGCCTCCAGGGGGAAGAGGGCCAGGGTGTCCAGTTCCCGCGCGGTGCGGGCCAGCACCCGGGCCAGCGCGGGGTTGCGGTCCATGCCGGGGAGCTGGTCGAACACCAGGGGCAGGGGGATGCCGAAAACCCGCGGGGGCGTCACGGGTTCGCCCCGGTCGTCGAACACCAGGTGGTCGGGCCGCTCGCCGATGTCCACCATGGTGGAGATGAACTCGCGTCCATGGATGCCGTCTCGGGTGGGCCGCACGATTTCGGACATGTCCGTCCACATGCCGTCCCAGCCCTCGCCACCGAAGCGGCCCCGATACCCCGCGCCCCGCACGGGCACCCGGCCGGTCGTGGCCTCGTAGGCCACGGTGGTCACGTAATGCGGGGTGAAGTAGGAATCGCCCAGTTTGGCCCGTTCGGGATGGGGCAGGATTTGCACCACGTCGGGGTACTGGGTGGTGCAGCGGAGGCAGCCCACGCAGTACTGCTCCCGGGGCGCGAAGCCGCCCACCGGGCCGGAGAACACGCCGTAGATGCAGGGCCGGCTCAGCACCACCTTGAGGTTGCCCCGGTAGTGAAGGAGTTCCTTGAGGAGCAGCAGGGCCAGCCGGTGCTTGCGCACCTGCACCTTGAAGCGGGGCGGCCAGGGGACGATGTCGGGCACATCCTCGGTGGGGATGTGGTAACGGTGGTACAGGTTGGCTTCGGTTGCCTTGTGCATGGCGACCTCCGTATGGCTTGGTCGGTGGTCGTTAGTCGTTGGTCGTTGGTCGGTGGTTGGGCGCTGTGCGCTGTCCGCTGTGCGCCGTCCGAGATTCACTCGCCATTCCCTGCGCACTGCGGTCTGCGGACCGCGGACAGCCCTTAAAACAAATCGGCACGCCCGGGGCGTGCGCGTTTGGACATGGCAAACCCTTTTGTCGCGTGGTGTCGGCCCACGCCCCTTCCTTGCAAGACACACCAAGACCCCTACGGGTCCTGGGCCACTGGGCGGGCCTTGTCCCCCGGGTCACCCCAGGGTTTTCCGCGCCGCCCTTGCGCCGGAAGGGGGAGCGCCAGGCCCGTGGCCAGGCCTGGGAGGCATCCGCTGATTCCCTCGATTTTCCCCAGAAGCCCTGCTGGGACCCGATGTCCGGGGCGGCCTCCGCCGGAGCACCAGGGACCCGACTTCTGGGTTAGCACTCCCTCACGGGAGGAACCTCCACCTCGTAGCCTCGCCGGTGCGGTGAACGCATCCACGCTTTCCGACGAGGCCCAGCCGCTACGCTCCCCGATATTCGGTTGTTCGCCGGGGATTGTAACCGGTTTGGGAGGAATGTCAAGAAGGACAGACTGCTGTCGCATACCCATATCTTGCGAGGTTCAAAACTGGAGTTATTTTCGGCTTATCTCGCGTCGTCCTGACCGGGCACGGGACCAAAAGCCGCTGACGGCGGTCGGCTGTCCGCTGTCAGCCTTCCCTCGACCCTGGGCTCGGTCAGGGCTATCCACGGCTTGCAGAGATGGATTTGGCTGACCCATCAGCATGCCCTTCGCTTGGAGTGAGAAACGGGGGCGCGCTTGGGATATGGGTATGCACCAGGGACAGAGGGCGGAAATTGGGCCTAACGCCCATT
>WFVP01000378.1 GCA_015491595.1 Anaerolineales bacterium | reverse complement strand
CACCTCCACCAACTTCTTCTCCATGATGGGCCTGATGGCTTGGTTCTACCTGCTGTACGGCATCGTGCTGTTGTGGATGCTCTGGCAGGCCTGGAAGCGCCCGGACCATCCCTGGCTACGTCGGCTGGCCTACCTGGCCGTGCCCTACGCCATCATCTTCGCCGGTGCGGAAGGCGCGCTCTTTGGGGTGGTGGGTGCCCGGCCCATGTGGGAGTCCGGCCTGACGCCCCTGCTCTTCCTGGTGGAAGCCGGTCTGATGGGCGTGGGCCTCACCCTGGTGGCCGGATTCATCACCGGGAACTTGAACGAAGAAGCCACGCAGGTATTGGCCCGGGTGCTCTTCGCCTTCCTTCTGGCCCAGGCCCTCTTTGAATGGGCTGAGTTCTCCATTGGGTTGTATGCCGGCATTCCGGCCAAGGCCCGAGCCCTGCGCACCGTGCTCTTCGGGCCCTTCTGGTGGGTGTTCTGGATTGTGCACCTGGGTCTGGGCCTGGTGCTGCCGTTGCTCTTGCTCTACTTCCGGGGCCGGGACCGTGGGCTGACCGTGTTGGCCGGTGCCCTGGTCGTGGTCACCGGACTTTCCACCAAATTGAACCTGGTGATTCCGGCCCTGGTGCAGGAGGAACTGGAGGGCCTCTCCCGGGCCTTCAGCGGCCCAGGCCTGGAATTCCACTACGTGCCCACGGCCATGGAATGGCTGCTGTTCATCTGGACGGTTTCCCTGGCCGCGCTGCTCTTCCTGGTGGGCTACAACGTCGTGTTGCCCAAACTCGTAGGGGAGGTGAAGTGACATGACCGAGAAACGCGTCTCCCGACGGGATTTCCTGAAAGTTTCGGCTGCAGCGGCCGGTACCGCGGTTTTCGTGGGCAACCTGCCCGTGTTCAAGAAGGCCCGTCGCGTACTGGCCCAGGCGCCGTCGTCCTATCCCGTATCCCCGGAGCATTTCATCTACTCCGTGTGCCTGAACTGCCACAACGCCTGCACCATGCGGGGGCATATCGTGGATGGCGTGCTGGTGAAGATGGGCGGCAATCCCTACAGCCCGCAGAACCTGCAGCCCAACATCCCCGAATCCACGCCCCTGGCCCAGGCCGCCAAACTGGAAGCGCCGTTGTGCCCCAAGGGGCAGGCCAGCGTGCAGATTCTCTACGACCCCTATCGGGTGCGCACCGTGCTCAAGCGGGCCGGCAAGCGCGGGGAGAACAAGTGGGTGACCATTTCCTGGGAGCAGTTCATCGACGAAGTGGTCAACGGCGGGAACCTGTTCGGCGAGGGCCACGTGGACGGCTTCAAGGACGTGTGGAAACTCCGGGACCCCGATCTCAGCAAGGCCATGGCCGAGGACGTGAAGAAGATTCAAAACGGCGAGATGACCGTGGAGGAGTTCAAGCAGAAGTACAAGGACCACCTGGACGTGCTCATCGACCCCGACCACCCCGACCTGGGTCCGGTCAACAATCAGTTTGTCTTCCTTGGCGGCCGTGTGGAGCATGGCCGTAAGGAGTTCACCAAGCGCTGGGTGTATTCCTCCTTCGGCTCGGTGAACTACTACCTGCACACCACCATTTGCGAGCAGAGCCACCACATCGCCTACAAGATGGCCACGGGCAAGACCCACATGAAGCCCGATGCCCACAATGCGGAGTTCATCATCTACTTCGGAACCAGTCCCTTTGAGGCCAACTTCGGCCCGACCAACATGGTACCCAAGATGACCCGGGGCATCGTCGAGCGCAACTTCAAGTACGCGGTGGTGGACCCGCGGCTTTCCAAGACCGCGGCCAAGGCCTGGAAATGGGTGCCCATCAAGCCCGGAACCGACGGCGCCCTGGCCCTGGGCATGATTCGCTGGATCATCGAGAACGAACGCTACGACGCCACCTTCCTCCGCGCGCCCAACAAGAAGGCCGCGGAGGCCGTGGGTGAAAGCACCTGGACCGACGCCACCCACCTGGTGCGCACCGACGAAATGCGCTTCGTCAAGGCCAGCGAACTGGGCCTGGACATCCCCGAAGGTGCCCAGGACGGGCGGGTGGTCATGGTGAACGGCCAGCCCACCCTGGCCGAACAGGCCGAGCAGGGCGACCTCTTCGTGGATACCACGGTCAACGGCATCCCGGTCAAGTCCGTCTTCCAACTACTCAAAGAGCGGGCCTTTGAGAAGACCCTGGAGGAGTACGCGCAAATCTGCGGCGTTGACCCCCAAGACATTGCGGAACTGGCCCAGGAATTCACCAGCCACGGCAAGAAGGCTGCGGCCGAGTTCTACCGCGGGCCGGTGCAGCATACCAACGGCTATTACAACGGCCAGGCCATCATCACCCTCAACGCACTCATCGGCAACATCGACTGGAAGGGCGGTCTGAGCAAGGGCGGCGGCCACTGGCATGAGGACGGCTCCAAGCCCGGCGCGCCCTTCCCCAAGAGCATCCTGCTCTCCGCACCCGGCGGCCTGACCAAGTTCGGTATCCACATCAACCGGGAACAGGCCTTCTACGAGAAGAGCACCCTCTTCGAGGGCTACCCGGCCAAGCGGCCCTGGTACCCCCTGACCAATGAGGTCTACCAGAACGTCATCCCCAGCGCTGCCGCTGGTTACCCCTACCCGGCGAAAATCCTCCTCATCCACAAAGGCACGCCCATCATGGCCTCGCCCGCGGGCCACGCGCAGATTGAACTGCTCAAAGACCCCAAGAAGATTCCTCTGGTCATCGCCTGTGACGTGGTCATCGGCGAGACCTCCATGTACGCGGACTACATCATCCCCGACCTGACTTACCTGGAGCGCTGGGGCACGCCGCACATCTCGCCTGACGTGCCGGTGAAGGTCTCCAAGGTGCGACAACCCATGGTCGCGCCCCTGGTGGAAACCGTCACCGTGGACGGCGAGGAGTTGCCCATCTGCCTGGAGACCTTCCTCATCGCGGTGGGCAAGAAGTTGGGCCTGCCCGGCATCGGCAGGGACGGCTTCGGCCCGGGCCTGGACTTCGACCGGCCGGAGGACTACTACCTCAAGATGGTGGCCAACATCGCGTTCGGCGACAAGGAGGACGGCTCCGACGGTGTGCCCGAGGCCGACGACGAGGAGATGCGCATCTTCCGGGAGGCCCGCCAGCACCTGCCGCCGGCCGTGTTCGACGAGGCCAAATGGAAGGCCGCGGTGGGCAACGACGAGCGCCTATGGCGCAAGGTGGTCTACGTGCTCAACCGGGGCGGCCGCTTCGAACCCTACGACAAGGCCTACGACGGCGACAAACTGGCCCACAAGTTCGGCAAGCAGTGGAACCTGTTCGCGGAAAAGGTGGCCCAGACCCGCCATTCCATGACCGGCGAGCCTTTCGACGGCCTGCCCAAGTACGAACCCATCAAGGATGCCATGGGCAACCCCATGCAGGCCGATGGCGACTTCATCCTCATCACCTACAAAGAGGTCACCGGCGGCCAGTCCCGCACCCACGGCGCGTACTGGCTGGACGCGGTGCTCCCCGAGAACTATAT
>WFVP01000377.1 GCA_015491595.1 Anaerolineales bacterium | reverse complement strand
ACCGGGCCATCGGTACGCGCTGCCCCATGCCACCATCCACATGCACCAGCCCTTGGGCGGCGCCCGGGGTCAGGCCACGGACATTGAAATCCAGGCCCGGGAGATTCTGCGCCTGAAAGACCAGTTGAACCGCATCCTGGCGGCCCACACGGGTCAGCCCCTGGAGGTCATCGAGCGGGACACCGATCGGGACTTCTACCTGACTGCGGAAGAAGCCGTCAAGTACGGTCTGGTGGACAAGGTTCTGGAGCCCCCGAAGGAGAAACGGGAGATATGGCAGCGTCTGCAGGCCAAGGCGAAGGAAGCGGTGGCGAATCGCGAAGCCTGAACCGGGTGCCCTTAGGTCCCTCCGGGATTCAGGTATCGCCCTTGGGCCTGGGGACCTGGGCCTGGGGTGACCGCTTCTTCTGGGGGTATGGCCGTACCTATCAGGACGGGGACCTGGAGGGCGCGTTTCGGCGGGCCGTCGAGGCGGGCATCACCTTTTTCGACACTGCGGAAGTGTACGGCTGGGGGCGTTCGGAGCGTTTGCTCCAGGCCTTTGGCCGCAAGTACGAAGTGCTGGACGACCTGGTCATCGCCACCAAGTTCTTCCCCTATCCCTGGCGGCTCACCTCCGGCAGTTTGCAGCGCGCCCTGGCGGCCAGCCTTCGGCGCCTGGGCCGGGACGCGGTGGACCTCTACTATCTGCACTGGCCCTTTCCGCCCCGGAGCGTGGAAACCTGGTTCCGGGCCATGGTGCCCCTGTTGCGCCAAGGGAAAATCCGCGCCGCGGGCGCCAGCAACGTCAATCTGGCCCAGGTGAAGCGCATCCAGGCGGTGCTGGAGGATGCTGGCTACCCTCTGGCCGCGGTCCAGGTGGAGTTCAACCTGGTACGGCGAGAGATTGAGTTCAACGGATTCCTGGAGTACTGCAAGGAGCAGGGGATTGCGGTGGTGGCCTACTCGCCCCTGGCCTCGGGAATGCTCACGGGGAAGTACACGCCGGAGAACCCGCCCCGAGACTGGCGCCGCCGGGCCTATCCCCGGGCCTTTCTGGAACGCTTGCAGCGCTTGATTCGCTTGATGAACGAAATCGGTCAGGACTACGGGGGCAAGACGCCCGCCCAAATCGCGCTGAACTGGGTCATGGCCAAAGGGGCCATCCCCATCCCCGGGGCCAAGAACGAACGTCAGGCCCAGAGCAATCTGGGGGCCCTGGGATGGTCCCTGTCGCCGGAGGCCGTGGATGCCCTGGATCGGGCCTCCGAGGCCTTGCAATTGGGCGCGTTGACCCTATCCCCCTTCCCCCGGAGGGCGTAAGGATGGCGGATTATCACGTGCTGGACCTGTACTTTCGCGGGTATCCCGCGGCCATTGCCGCGTGCGCCATTCCCCATGAGCGAGGCGTCATCCTGGTCGAAAGCGGGCCGGGAAGCACCCTCCCGGCGCTGGCCTGCGGCCTGGAGCGCCTGGGCTACCGCCTGGAGGACGTGACGGATGTGTTGCTTACCCACATCCACCTGGACCATGCCGGAGCCGCCGGTGCCCTGGCCCGTCGCGGCGCGCGCATCCACGTCCATCCGGTGGGCGCGCCCCACATGGTCAATCCGGAGCGGCTCTTGAAATCGGCCCGTCGCCTGTACCAGGACGAGATGGATTTGCTTTGGGGCTATTTCCTCCCGGTGCCGGAGGAGCAGGTGGTCGTCCCCGAGGACGGGAAGCCCTTCACCCTCTACGGACATACCTTCGTCGCTTTGGACACGCCGGGGCACGCGTCCCACCATTACGCCTACTTGTGGAACGGGGAGGTGCTCTTCACTGGCGATGTGGCCGGCGTGCGCCTTCCCGGGGCGCGCCATGTGCGTCTCCCCACCCCGCCGCCGGAGTTCCATTTGGAGACCTGGCGGGCCAGTGTGCGCAAGTTGCTGGACGCTTCCGCGCGCCAGTGGGTGCTCACCCACTTTGGCCCGGTGGACGACCCCGAGTGGCATGGTCAGCGCTTGTTGGCCGTGTTGGACGACCTGGAGGCTCTGTTGGAGGACCTCATGCCCCGGGAGCCCGACGTGGAGACGTTGACCCAGGCCCTGTTGGAGTGGACGTGGAAAATCGGTCAGGAAGACGGTCTGACCCGGGAGCAACACGAGCAATACGAGTTGGTGAACCCGACCTGGATGTCGGCCCTGGGCGTCCAGCGGTACTGGCGCAAGTTCCGCGCCCAGCCCGAAGGGTCGTGACCGGGCGGACGCCGAGGGTCCATCTCCAAGGTTTCCGGGATGCGAAGGAGGTGACGTCATGAACGCGCGCCGAGTGCTCCTCCTGGTGTTGTTGGGAGGCGTGTTGGTCCTTTGGGGATGTGCTTCCCGGGAGGTCGAGCCGTCCCCCGAGGCCTCCTCCGAAACCGCGGCCGTGGAAACGCCGCTGGGGCCGCTGGCGACCCCGGTTCCCCTGGAGCCCTTGAAGGAGTTGCGGGGCAAGGGGCTGCGGGAGGCCCCCATTGAGCGCGCGGTGGCCGTGTGGACGGGAAGCGTCCTCAAGGTTGTGGTGTCCGGCCAGCTGCCGACTCCGTGCCATCGTTTGCGGGCCGGGATGAAGCCCAACTCGCCTCCGGGCACGGTGGAGTTGTTGCTCTACGTCCAGCCGCCGGCCGAGGACCAGGCCTGTGCCCAACAGGTGGTGTCCTACGAGGTGGAGCTGGCGGTGCAGCCCGCCACACTGCCCGTCCGGGTGTTGGTGAACGGCAAGGCCGCGTTTATCAACCGGTAACGGTGGGGTGCGGATGTACCGTACGGAGGTCCTGAACATCGGGACGGAGCTGGTCCTCGGTGAGACCCTCAACACCAACGCGGTGTTTCTGGCCAAGGCACTGCGGGAGGTGGGGCTCCCGGTGCAGCGTATCACCGTTGTGCCCGACGATATCCCCGAGATTCGCGCCGCGGCCCGGGAGGCCCTGGCCCGGGCCGACCTGGTGGTGGCCACCGGGGGTCTGGGACCCACTGTGGATGACCCGACGCGACGGGCCCTGGCCGAAGCCGTGGGCCGGTCTTTGGTCTTCCGGGAGGATTTGTGGCGAAACATCGTGGCCCGTTATCGGGCGCGGGGTCGCGAGCCCCGGGAGAACGCGCGACGCATGGCCTATCTCCCGGAGGGCGCGCTTCCGCTACCGAACCCCGTGGGCTCCGCGGCGGGCTTCGTGGTGGAGACGGACCAGGGGGTGTTGCTGGCCCTGCCGGGGGTCCCTCAGGAAATGGAAGCCATGTTCCGGGAGCACGCTCTGCCGTATCTCCGCCGACGTTTTACCCTTCAGGAGCGCACGGTGCGGGTGCGCTCGCTCTTCGTGCCGGGCATTCCGGAAGCCCTGGTGGATGAACGCCTGGGCGATTTGGAATCCGGCGACAATCCCCGTCTGGGCTTGGCTTGTGGGCCCGAAGGCGTGATGTTGCGCCTCATGGCCCAGGGCGCCACCGCCGAAGAGGCTGAGGCCTTGTTGGACCGTCTGGAGGCCGAAATCCGACGCCGCCTTCCCTGGCCGGTGGTGTCCCCTGCTTCAGAAGAGGACGGTTCCGAGGCTCCGTAATGGACAGGGGCTCGCGGCTTCGTGTCCTTCGAGGTTCGGCCATTTCGCCTTGGGGAGGGACGTGACATGCGCACCATGAAGGCCTGGCGATTGCACCGTCCCGGTCCTGCGGAGACCTTTCCCCTGACGTTGGAAGAGGTGCCCGTCCCGGAGCCGGGACCGGGTCAGGTGTTGTTGAAAGTGCACGCTTGCGGGGTGTGCCACACCGATTTGCACACGGTGGAAGGGGAGATTCGCCCACCCCAATATCCCATCACCCCGGGCCATCAGGTGGTGACCACGGTGGAAGCCCTGGGCCCGGGGGTGACCCAGGTGCAGGTGGGTCAGCGGGTGGGCGTGACGTGGCTGTATCACACCTGTGGGCAGTGCGATTTCTGTCGTCGAGGCCTGGAGAACCTGTGTCCCCGGGCCCAGTTTACGGGGTTCCACGCGGATGGCGGCTATGCCGAGTACATGGTGGCCTGGGCCGATTACGTGTTCCTGCTGCCCAAAGCCATTGACGACGTCCACGCCGCGCCCCTGCTTTGCGCCGGGGTGATTGGCTACCGTACCCTGCGGGTCGCCGAGGTGCAACCGGGGGATACAGTGGCCCTGT
>WFVP01000376.1 GCA_015491595.1 Anaerolineales bacterium | reverse complement strand
TGGAGGTGTGGACCAACGCGGACCTGCCCAAGGACGCGGCCCTGGCTCGGCGCCTGGGGGCCAAGGGAATTGGTCTGTGTCGCACGGAGCACATGTTCTTCGAACCTACCCGTCTGCCTCACATGCGACGGTTGATTCTGGCCGAAAATGAAGAAGAGCGCCAGGCAGCCTTGGAAACCCTCTTCCAGCATCAAGTGGAAGACTTTTTGGGGTTGTTCCGGGTGATGGATGGTTTGCCCATCATCATCCGCCTGTTGGATCCCCCCCTTCACGAGTTCCTGCCCTCCCTTTTGGAATTGGTCGAACGGGTCACGGAGGCCCGGGCCCGGGAAGAGGTGGATGAGGAAGCCGAAATGCTCTTGGAGAAGGTCAAAGAACTCCATGAACTCAACCCCATGATGGGCCTGCGGGGTGTCCGACTGTCCATTCTCTATCCCGAAATCGCGGAAATGCAGGTGCGGGCCATTTTCGAGGCCGCGTGCCGGGCGAAAAAGGAAGGGGTCGAGGTCTTGCCCAAGGTCATGATTCCCCTGGTCAGTCACGTCAATGAGCTCAAGGCCATTCGGGACCGATTGGAGGAAGTGGCCCGCAAGGTGATGGAGGACCACGGCCTGGAGATTCCCTACGAGTTCGGGACCATGATCGAAGTCCCGCGAGCGGCGCTGACCGCCGGGGAAATCGCTGAAGTCGCTGAGTTCTTCTCCTTCGGAACCAATGACCTGACCCAGATGACCTTTGGCTTCAGTCGAGACGACGCTGAGAAGAACTTCCTCATTCGGTATCTCGACCGAGGCATCTTGCCCGACAATCCGTTCCAGACCCTGGATGTCCCGGGCGTGGGTCGTTTGTTAGAGCTGGCGGTGCGAGAAGGCCGGGCCACCCGACCGGGGATGAGCATCGGCATTTGTGGTGAGCACGGTGGGGACCCTGCCAGCATCCGTTTCTGCCACAAGGCCGGGTTGGATTACGTCAGCTGTTCACCCATGCGCGTGCCGGTGGCCCGGATGGCCGCCGCCCATGCCGCCTTGGAAGGACTGGCCGAAGCCCAGCGGGTGGGTTAGCCGGGAACAGGACCGGGGGCGCAGGAAAAGCGCCCCCGGCGGGAATCAACGCTGGTAAAGGCCCATGAGTTCTGTCTGGGCCAGGATGTGGCCTTCCAAAGCCTGGAGCACATCCTCCTTCTCAGCACCCTCGGGAAGGTTCAACGAGGGGATATCAACGGCATACAGCCGGAAGAAATACCGATGGGCCGGGCCAGGTGGCGGACAGGGGCCACCATACGCCGTCTTCCCCCAGCTGTTGCGTCCCACGCGTCCCGGAGGAGGTGTGGCCTCTCGAATGGACGTGACCGTCGCAGGGATGTCGTACACAATCCAATGGTCCCAGGTGCCCATGGGAGCATCGGGGTCGTCCATAATGAGCACAAAACTCTGGGTTCCGGGCGGCGTGCCTTCCCATTGCAGGGGTGGGATGAGGTCTTCCCCTTCACAGGTATAGCGTTTAGGAATCGGCTGTCCATGCCCGAAGGCCGGCGAGCTGAGCCGGAAGGCGGCGACCTTTTCTCCTTCCCCGGCCGCGGGCGTGGGTCCCGGGGAAGCCTCCCGACACCCCACCAGACCGCTCAACAGCAAACCGATGACCCATCCATACCACCATCGCATGGCGCTTCCCTCCCAGAAGGACAAGGGATTCGGGAACCCTTTCCCATCTCGAAAGCCATGACTACGGACTCGTCGCCGGGCGCTCTGAGGTAAACTATAGCAGCAATTTCCCGGACATGGCGAAACCCGAGGAGGTCGAGGGTGTCCCCAAAGCCCCTGGATTGGGACCGCTGGCGGACCATCCGCACGTATGTGCGGCGGGAGACCCGCATGACCCCGGCGCAAAAGCGGGCCCTGGAGATGTTGCTGCCCCTGTACGGGTTAGACCCCACGCAACCCCTGGACCCCCAGACGGTATTCGGTCGCGTCGCGCCCCTGGTCATGGAAATCGGCATGGGGGATGGGGAGCACATGTTGTGGCAGGCCCAGCGTCATAC
>WFVP01000375.1 GCA_015491595.1 Anaerolineales bacterium | reverse complement strand
GTCAGATGTGTATAAGAGACAGGGGCGGGACCGGGAGTTCATCCTCGGGCACGGATTGCCACTTGTCGCCTTCTTCAATGAGCATCACAGGGATGTCCTCCCGGATGGGATACTTCCGTCCACAACCGTCACAAATCAGCCAGGTTTCCTTTACCAACCGCAATTCGCCTTTGCCTTCTTGGACGCACACCGGACAGCGGAGTAAATCCAGCAGTTCCTGGGACACCATGACGAAACCTCCATCCGGGGGGATGGGGTCATTATACCAACACCGGTGGAGGCCCCGAAGGGACCGGGGACAAGGGGCAACGGGATGGGTGCGCGCCGTGGCATCCCCGCATCCGAAAACACGGATGACCGCGGCCAGGAGGCGCCTTCGTGGAAGTTCGCTTGCAACTGGAAGGAGAGAGAAGGAGGCCTCGGGCCTCGAGACCGGCGTGGAGATTCAGGAGACCGCGACCCAGGAACGGACGGTGGTCATACTCTGAAGCGCATTCCCTTCGCGGAGGTGGTGGAGGCCGTGAAGGGGACTGGGCGCGTTTGTTGGCGGCCAGGGCCTCCATGGAGGTGCTCGAAACCTGGGATGGGGAGGTGGAAGATGGAGATGGAGGTGAAGGTGGACCTGGGTCCGGGGGAAGGGAGCGCTTCGGCGACCATTGGGTACACGACCGGGCGAAGGGTGTGGCGCGTAGGAGGCGTGGGACGATAGGTTTTCCTCGTACGATAGCGCCTTTTTCCCCTTTGACAGAATGGCGCCTTTGTGCTATATGTTGAGACACCCTCAAAACCCAAAAAGGAGGAAGGAGGTCCTCATGAGGAAGAAGTTCATCGTATGGGCCGTTGTGGCGGCGTTGGTTTTGGGCGCGCTGGCTGCCTGCGAAAAGGCCACGCCTACACCGACGGAGGCGCCCGAGGAGAAGCCGCCGGCGACGGAGGCGGCTCCTGAGCCTACCAAGGCGCCTGAGCCCACGCCGACGCCTCAGCCGCGCACCGGCGCGTGGGTCGATGAGGTGACCTTTATCACCGAGACGGATGACGTCGCGGGCTACGAGCAGGTGAAGGGTGGCCTGGTGGACGTGTATGCGTTCACCATTGGCAATCCGGACATCTACAAGGAGGCCAAGGCCAACCCGGACGTCAAGGTGTTGGAGTTCTTCGGCGTGTACAACGAGCTGACCTTCAACACCTACAAGCAGTGGAAGCCCACGGAGGAAGTGGCGGAAGACGCGACGGGCATTTGTGGTACCCGGACCACGGACGAAGGGGTGGAAGAGACGGCCATTTGTGAATTCGACAACGGTCAGCTCAACCCCTTCGGCAACAAGAAGATCCGCGAGGCCATGAACTGGCTCGTGGACCGGGACTACATTGCCCGGGAAATCATGGGCGGCCTGGCCACCCCCAAGTACCTGCCCATCACCAGTGCCTTCCCTGACTATGCCCGCTACATTGACAAGGTGCGGGAGCTGGAGGCCAAGTACGCGTACAACTTCGACAAGGCCAAAGAGGTGGTGACGGCCGAGATGGAGGCCATGGGCGCCACCTTGAACGAGGAAGGCATCTGGACCTACAACGGTGAGCCCGTGGAAATCGTGGTCCTCATCCGCACCGAGGACGAGCGGAAGGAGATTGGCGACTACTTCGCCAACCAGTTGGAGGCCCTGGGCTTCCAGGTCAAGCGCCACTACGGTACCTTCTCCGAGCTGGGTGCCTTCTGGATTCGCGGCAACCCCGCGGAGGGCACGTGGCACGCCTACACGGGCGGCTGGATCACCACCGTGGTGAGCCGTGACCAGGGCGGTAACTTCGAGTTCTTCTACACGCCGCGAGGCATTGGCATTGCCCTGTGGCAGACCTACGATCCCGGCCCCGAGTTCGACAAGATTTCCGAGCGCCTGGCCAACAACGACTTCAAGGACATCGCCGAGCGTGATGAGCTCTTCCGCCAGGCCCTGGAGCTGGCGCTGCAAGAGTCCGTCCGCATCTGGCTGGTGGACCAGAAGTCCTTCTCCGTGGTGCGCAACGACATCGAGGTAGCCTACGATCTGGCCGGTGGTGTGTCCGGTGCCTGGCTCTGGCCGCTGACCCTGCGCCGCACGGGCCAGGAAGGCGGGTCCATCACCTGGTTGAACGCGGACGTGCTCTCTGATCCGTGGAACCCCGTGGGTGGTTCCAACGCCATCTACGACGCCCAGGTCTACCGGGCGCTGGGTTCCCAGGGTGTGCTGCCCGATCCCTTCACGGGCTTGGCTTGGCCGTATCGCATCGAGCGGGCCGAGGTGGTGGCCCAGACCGGTACGCCCATCACCAAGACCCTGGATTGGGTGACCCTGGAATTCCAGGATGAAATCGTGGTGCCCGAGGACGCCTGGGTCGACTGGGATGCCAAGGAGCAGCGCTTCATCACCGCGGGCGAGCTGGGTGAGCAGCGCACGGCCCGCATCAAGTCGGTGGTCTACTATCCTGAGGACCTCTACGACACGGTGAAGTGGCACGACGGCAGCTCCTTCGACATCGCCGACGTCATCATGGGCCTCATCCTCACCTTCGACCGCGGCAAGCCCGACAGCCCCATCTTCGACGAGTCCTACCAGGGTGACTTTGAGTCCTTCCTGAGCGTGTTCAAGGGCGTCCGCATCGTGTCCGAGCAGCCGCTGGTCATCGAGTGGTACACCGACTCCTTCCAACTGGACGCCGAGCTGACGGTGACCACCCTGTGGCCGCAGTACGGCTTCGGCGAGGGCGCCTGGCACATGATTGCCCTGGGCGTGCTGGCCGAGCAGAACGAGGAGCTGGCCTTCACCGCGGACAAGGCCGACGCCCTGGGCGTGGAGTGGATGAGCTACATCGCTGGGCCCAGCCTGGAAATCCTGGCCAAGTACCTGGACCAGGCGGCCAACGAGGGCTTCATCCCGTACGCCAACGTGCTGGGTCAGTACATCACCGCGGAAGAGGCGCAGCAGCGCTGGGCCAACTACAAGGCCTGGTACGAGAAGATGGGCCACTTCTGGATCGGCACGGGTCCCTTCTACCTGGACAAGGTCTTCCCCGTGGAGAAGACCGTGGTCATCAAGCGCTTCGAGGACTTCCCCGACCCGGCTGACCGGTGGCTCCGCTTCTCCGAGCCCATGCTGGCCGACGTGACCATCGAAGGCCCGGCGCGGGTGCGGGCGGCCGAAGGCGCGACCTTCGAGGTGGTGATCACCTTCAAGGGTGAGCCCTATCCCGCCAACGAAATCGCGGCCGTCAAGTACCTGCTCTTCAACGCCGAGGGCAACGTGGTGGCCACGGGCGATGCGACCATGGCCGAAGAGGGCCGCTACACCATCGAGCTCACCGCGGACCAGTTGGGCGAGCTGGGCGTGGGTGCGGCTCGACTGGAGGTGGCGGTGACCTCCAAGGCGGTCAGCATCCCCAGCCTGAGCAGCGTCGAATTCCTGGTGCTGCCGTAACGGTAGCCCATGCCTGAGGGGAGGTCCCGACGAGGGGCCTCCCCTCTTTTGTTTCCCCACTCCCCCAGGGCTTTGTGGTCCAATTCCAAATTGCACACGACGCCGCTGTCGGGCGCTTCAGATGACCTGCCAACAGCCCGTTGACCGTGGCCGATGACAAAGCGCCATTTTGTTCGGTTCCAATGTCCCTGGAGGATGGGGTATAATAGGCGTCACCCCACAAGGAGGATGAGGTGGCATTATGACGGAACAGGCTGTTTCGATTTCCGTGGAAGCGCCTAAGGCACAGGGTGGGGTAAGCACATGGAAGCGCGTGCTGCGGTATACCCTGGTGCGCTCCATCATGCTCCTGGTGACCGTGGTCGTCGGCGTGTACCTGACGGTGCTCATCGCCAACATGGGCGGGCACGTAGATGAAATCCGCCGGGCCATGATTCGGGAATCCGTGGCCATGCGCTTTCAGAACGACCCGACCTTCAAGGCGTTGCCTCCCGAAGCCCGGCAGAAACGCATCGAGGAAGAGGTGCGCCGTTTGGAGCGACGTTACGGCTTGGACAAGCCGTTTCTGGTGCGCAGCTTCGTCTTTCTGAGCCAGGCCCTGAGCTTGAACCTGGGCCGGGCCGAGAACATGACCAGCGACAGCGGTTCCCGCCAGGTGCGGTTGATTATCCTGGAACGCCTCCCACCGACCCTGTTCCTGTTCGGGACCTCGTCGCTCATCATTTTCTTCCTCTCCCTCTTCATCTCCCTTCACCTGTCCCGGAACTACGGCAGTCTTCTGGACCGCATCTTCGTATCCCTCTCGCCCCTCTCGGCGGCGCCAGGATGGTTCTACGCCATCTTCTTGATTGCCATCTTCGCCGCCTGGTTGAAGATTCTTCCCTTCGGCGGCATGATTTCCACGCCCCCTCCCGAGACCCGATGGGAGTATGCCCTGGACGTGGCCAAACATCTCATCCTTCCCATCGGCGCCCAGATTCTCAGTGCCTTGTTCATCGGTGTCTACAGCTGGCGCACCTTCTTCCTGATTTACTCCAGTGAGGACTACGTGGAAATGGCCAAAGCGAAGGGGTTGCCCCCGCGGGCCATCGAGCGGCGCTATATCTTGCGGCCCACCTTGCCCACCATCATCACCTCCTTTGCCTTAGCCTTGATCAGTGTGTGGTTGGGGCAAATCATCTTCGAGACCGTCTTCGACTGGCCCGGGATTGGGCGTACCTATTACCAGGCCATTCAGGTGTTCGACACCGCGGTGATTGTGGGCATCACCGTCATCTACGCTTACCTGTTGGCCATTACGGTATTCCTGCTCGACATCATCTACGCCATTGTGGATCCCCGGGTGGATGTGGGTGGCCCCCGGGCCACGGTTTAGGAGGCAGAGGCCATGTTGCGTGGTGCTTGGCGTGAGATTCGCTACTACCCTTCGGCCATGCTGGGCCTGTTCATCATCCTGGTCTTCGTGGCCGTCTCCATCTACACGGTGGTGACCATCCCCTACTCCGAGGTGGTGGACCTGTGGCGGGGAGGCGAGGCCGTGTGGGGGGACAATCCCCGGCTGGCCGCGCCTGAGTGGGTGAACTACTTCCGCCGGACCAAGTTGCCCAAGACCATCAAGATGCTTTCCACCGACCCCGATGTGGAGCGTCGGCAGGAGCAGGTGGACGACAACCTCTGGATTGACGACACCATCTACACCTTCGAGTTCCAGTACGACGAATTCCCTCAGGACCTGGCCGTCACCCTGGAGGCGGAGTTCGAAACCAAGGCCCCCTACGTCTCCGTGATTTTGGTGCGCCCGGATGGCGAGGAAATCCGGTTGGGGGACCTTTCGGTGAAGGGCGGGCGGCAGGTCTTCCTGGTTTCCCAAGAGGAGAAAATCGCCCAACGGCTTCGGTTGCCCGAGCGTCGGGATATTGTGGAGGCCATTTTCGCCGAGGACCCCAAGGCGGAGGAGCCCGTCGTCCTCAAGGGAACGTATCAACTCCGGATCGAGGCCACGCTGTTTGAGCCGGAATCCACCATCACCAGCAAGGTGGTGGTCTACGGCAAGGTCCACGGATGGGCCGGGACCGACCACTTGCGTCGCGATTTGAGCGTCGCCCTGCTGTGGGGCGCGCCGGTGGCCTTGAGCTTCGGCCTGGTGGCCGCGGTGGGGACGACGGTGTTGACCATGATTATCGCGGCGATTGGCGTGTGGTTCGGAGGATGGGTGGATTCCATCATCCAGCGCATCACGGAAGTGAACATGGTGCTCCCCGCCCTGCCTATCCTCATCATGATTGGCGTGTTCTGGACCCGCAGCCTGGTGGTGATGCTCTTCGCCATCATCGCCCTGTCCATCTTCGGCGCCGGCATCAAGACCAATCGGGCCATCTTCCTCCAGGTGAAAGCCCTGCCTTACATCGAGGCGGCGAAGGCCTATGGAGCCAGCGACTTGCGCATCGTGTTCTTCTACATGATTCCCCGCATCATCCCCACCATCATCCCCTCCCTGGTGTTGGGCATTCCGTCCTTCGTGTTCCTGGAGGCCGCGTTGGCCCTGTTGGGCCTGGGTGACCCGGTGCTTCCCACCTGGGGCAAGATTATCGACGAGGCCCGGGTGAACGGGGCGCTGTTGCAAGGGCACTACTACTGGATTCTGGAGCCCACCTTTGCCTTGATGATTACCGGGGTGGCCTTTGCCATGCTGGGCTTCTCCCTGGACCGCATCTTCAATCCCCGTTTGCGGGAGTTGTAACATGAGCCAGTCGACCAATAACTACGTGTTGCAAGCCCACGACTTGGTGCTTTACTTCCAGACCCGGAAGGGCATCGTCCAGGCGGTGGACCACGTGGACTTCCACCTGGGCGAGAACCGAGCGGTGGTCATCATCGGGGAATCGGGATGTGGGAAGACGTCCCTGACCCGGGCCATCTTGCGGTTGTTGCCCCGGAACGTGGCCCAGTTTTCGGGGACGGTCTTGCTGGACGGCGAGAACATCATGGAACTGGACGACGAGGCCTTTCGGACGAAAATCCGGTGGAACAAGATTACCTGGGTTCCCCAGGCGGCCATGAACGCCCTCAACCCCGTTATCCGGGTGGGGGACCAGATTGCCGAACCCCTCATGCTCCACCGGAACATGACCAAGGCCGAGGCCCTGGACAAGGCCCGGGAGATGTTCCGCTACGTGGGCGTACCCGAGGCGTTCCTCACCCGGTATCCCTTCGAGCTCAGCGGCGGGATGCGGCAGCGGGTGGCCATCGCC
>WFVP01000374.1 GCA_015491595.1 Anaerolineales bacterium | reverse complement strand
GGACACGGGCGTAAGGGGGTGAGGGTTCGGGCGCCTCCTGGGTTTCCATTTGAGGTTCGGGGGAAGGCTCCGGCCTCAATTCGGGATGGGGATTTTCGGACATCGGCACAACCTCCGCTTTTGACGTTTGATGTGGGAGAACCTCATCGCACGGCCCAAAGCAACGCTCCCACTCCCAGAAGCCACAACAGGCCCGCAAGCAGGAACGTCAGCCACGCGCCTCGGTGGGTGTGGCGACCGAGATGCCCCCGGCCCACCCAGATGAGGCGCAAGCCGTTGATGCCATGATACACCAAACCGGCCAAAAGCAGCGTATCCAATGCCAGGAACAGCGGCGATTTGGCCAGCCGGATGAAGGCATCCCAGGCCTGCGGGCCCTGGGCCAACAATCGTAACATCCACAAGTGGAGAACGAGATAGGCAATTAAGCCGATTCCGGTCAGACGGTGGAGGACGAAGGCCCAGTATCCGGGACGCCGACCCCGAGGGTCCCACCAGGCCCGGGTACCGGGACGCCAGGAATAAGGAGGGGTCTCACGCATGGGTAGGATTTTCCTCCTGGGATAGCATCTTGGGGGAAGCGGACAGGGTCGCCCGCAGGGAGACAATGGCCTGAGCAGGATGCACCCCCGTCGGGCATACCTCGGAACACTCCATGGCCAGGTGGCAGCGCCAGCAGCCGTGGGGGTCGTCGACCAGAGCCAGGATTGCGGCCGGGTCCTTGCCCCGGGGCTCTTCCACCAACCGCCAGGCCGCGGCCAGAGCCGCCGGACCCAGGTAGTAGGGGTCTGTGGCCACCACCGGGCAGGCGGAGAGACACAGGCCACACTCGATGCAGGATTCCAGCCGGGTAAAGGCCGGGATACCTTCTGGCGGCCTTCCCTGGGCTGGAGCCTCGCTTCGTCGCAGGAGGGGGCGTTCAATCAGGGTGAATTTCTCGTAAAAGGCGGGTACATCCACCACCAAATCGCTCACCACCCCCAGGTTGTACAGAGGCTCCACCGTGATGGGGTCCGGCAGTTCAGCGACCGGGGTCAGGCAGGCCAGGCGTTCCCGGCCGTTGATACGCATGCCGCACGTGCCACAGGAGCCATGGAGACAGGAGTGGCGGAGGGTGAGGTCAGGAGCCTGGTCCCGACGGATGCGTATCAGGGCCTCCAGCACCGTGGCGGTGTCCGGCAGGTCCACCATGTAGGTCTCGTAGCGGTGTCGGGACCACCCGGGTTTGTAGCGGAACACACGGAACTTCCGGCGCATGGTTCCCCTCACCTTGGTTTCAAAAGCCCTGGGTAGTCAGCAGGTCATAGTACGCCGTGTGGGGAAGCAGGGTGACCTCCCGGGTACGACAGGGGGCCGACACGCCTACTTTCCGGCAGACCACGTCCGCAGTGGTTTCGGCCATGGCTCGCGCGGTGGTGGCCTTGCCCCCCACGATGGTCACGAAGCCTTCCACCCCTTCGGAGGCGTGGTCGAAACACTTGAAGGTCCGGCTGAGTTCCCGGCCGGTGGAGGCTTCTCGGGAACCCACCAGGGGGCGTGCGGCCGACCAGGCGGCCCACAGCCGGGCCCGGCCCACCGCGGGCACCATTTCCGCGCCCTTCTCGAACATGCGTCGCACGTGGTCGGGGGGAACGTCCAGATGGTCCGGGTCCTCCACCACCCACGAGGTGGTCCCGATGATGGAGAGGCCCCGTTGGGGCACGATGATGTCCCCATCGCCTGCGGGGTGCAGGCGATTGATGACCATGTTCGTCCACCGCCCCTCCACGGCGACCAGGACGCCGGGCGAAGGCCGCACGGGCACGTCCACCCCGGCCATGGCGGCGATGCGTCCGGCCCAGGGGCCCGCCGCGTTGACCACCACATCCGCGAGCAGGTCTTCCTCCCTGCCGGTGATGTGGTTGCGCACGCGTGCGCCGTACACCGTTCCGTTGCGGCGAAGCAGGTCCACCACCTCGGTGAAGGGCCGCACCACCGCGCCGTTGGACAACGCCGTGGCCAGGAAGCGCAGGGGCAGCCGCATGGCGTCCATGGTACCGTCGGGCACCCGCACGGCCACCCGCACCTTGGGGTTCAGGTTGGGTTCCATTTGGAGGGCCTGCTCCCGGGTGAGTACCTGGGTGGGAATTCCACAAGCCTCACAGCCTTCCAGGAAGGGTTCCAGGTAGGCCTCGTCCTCCTCGGTGATGGCCACGAACAGCCCGTCGTTCAACTCGAAACTGTCGGGCGCGATGCGCCGCAGGATGAAGTTCTCCTCGATGCATTCCCGGGCCGATTCGGGGTCCCGCACCGCGTACCGGGCGCCGCTGTGCAGCAGGCCATGGTGCCGACCTGTGGTGCCGGAGGTTACCTCCCCTCGTTCCACCAGGGTGACCCGAAAGCCCCGCAGGGCCAGGTCGTGAGCCAGGGCCGCGCCCGTGGCCCCACCCCCGATGATGAGCACGTGAAAATCGGATGCCCGGGACATGTTCACCCCTTCAAGGGCCATCCCACCCGGAATGGCGTTATGGGTGAGTATAACACGAGGCGGTCATGATGAGATAATAGCATCGTTCATCATCTCCCCCGCCACCCGGAAGCCCAGTTCCACCGCGTAGTTGGTGCCCCGGTCCCAGGGGTAGACGTGGCTCATGGAGGCCCAGTACAGGCCCGGGAGGAGGCGGGTGGGCGGCAGGCGGCGGGAATGGTGCAGCAGGGGCACGGGCTGGGCGTAAGCGGTGCGGAAGCACCAGAACCGCCGCACCCACGCGAGGTCGAAATCCGGGCGCACCCGGCGCAGGCCCGGCAGGAAGTGCTCCAGCAGGGCCTGGGGCTCCATGGTGAGATAGGGATGGTCCGGGGGCACGTAATCCCCCACGTACAGGATGTGGTCGCCGCCGAAGTGCCGGGGCGGTACGAAGTGGGTGTGTTCCACCAGAATCAGGAAGGGGAAGCCCTCTCGCTTGGGGATGTTGTACCAGTAGAAGCCCTGGGGGTTGAAGACCCGGTCCAGGGCCAGCACCAGGGTCACCGCGCCCAGGTAGGGCAGGTCCTGGGCCCATTTCCGCCGCGCGTCTTCGGGAAGGGCCGGGACCAGGCGGGCCACCTGGGGCGGCCCCAGGGTGACCAGAACCCGGTCGTACCGGGCCTCGTCCGTCGTGGTGCGCACCGTCCATCCCCGGCCCTCGTGGGGGGACACCCGCTCCACCCGGGTGCGGAAGCGGAAGGTCACGCCCTGGGCCCGCAGGCGGTCCACCAACTGGTCGGCCAGGGCCTGGAAGCCGCCCTCGTACGTCCCCAGCCGGGGGGTGCGCGCGTGGATGCGGGCCCAGAACCAGGCCATGTTCACCTGCCGGTAGTAGGGGCCGAACTTCCCTTCCAGCAGGGGTTCCCACAGGGCCCGGTAGGCCCGGGTGCCCAGGGCCCGCTGCAGCCACTCGTGGGCCGTCTTGCCCTCCAGGGATTGCCACCGGGGCGTGAGGCGCAGGTAGGCCGTCACCAGGCCCAGGCGGATTTTGTCCGGCCAGGTCAGGCCCGGAAAGCGCAGCAGCGCGAGGGGCGAGTCGAAGGGATAGAACCGGCCGCGGTGATAGACCACCGTGAGGGGCCGGGGGAAGCGTACCCTGTGCCGCAAGCCCAGTTCCTTCAACCACCCCAGGATGTGCCGGTCCGAGGCGAACCAGTGGTGGTAGAAGTATTCCAGGGACCAGTCCCAGCGGTCGTCCCGGAATCCCCCGGCCAGCCCCCCGGCCCTGTCCCGGGCTTCGTAGACCGTGACCTGCCAGCCTGCCCGGCGCAGCCGGTAGGCCGCGGCCAGTCCGGTGAATCCGGCGCCGATGATGGCCACATGAGGCATGGAGGTTCCTCCTGGAGGGGAAGATAGCAGATGGCAGTTGGCAGTTGGCAGTTGGCAGTTGGCAGATAGCAGAGATAGCGGATGGCGGATAGGGGACCATTCTCTGTTATCCACCATCTGCCAACTGCTATCCGCTATCCGCCATCTGCTCCTCTCGCGATGCGCAGGGCGTCGGTCAGCCGGAGGGTGCCCTCGTAGAGGGCCCGGCCGATGACCACCCCGGCCAGGCCGGCGTCCCGGGCCTGGCGGACGTGTTCCAGGCGACTGACGCCGCCCGCCAGCAGCACGTGGGCCCGGGTCCGCCGCGCGATGGCCGTGGCCGTGTCCACATCGGGGCCCTGCAATGTGCCGTCCCGGGCCACGTCGGTGTACAGGAAGAAACGAATCCCCCGGTCGTTCCAGAATTCGGCCAGGTCCAGGGGGGAGACCTCCGTTTCCTCTCGCCATCCCGCGATGCGCACCCTGCCGCCGCGGGCGTCCAGGCTCAGCACGATGCGGGCCGAACCCCAGGTATCCAGGCCACGGCTCAGGTCCAGGGGGCGCTTCAGGGCCATGCTCCCCACCATGACCCGATGCACCCCCAGGCGCAGCAGGTTGTCCAGGGCCTCATACGTGCGCACACCGCCGCCCCACTGGAGGCGCGCGCCGTATCGGGCCGTCAGGTCCAGCAGGGCCGGGAGCCAGGCCCGATTGGCCGCGTCGTCCTCGCCCAGCGCGGCGTCCAGGTTCACCACGTGCAACCAGCGGGCGCCGGCCTCCAGCCACCGCCGGGCGACCTCCCGCGGGTCCGAGGCATAGGCCGTCTCCCGCTCCGGGTCCCCTTGCATCAACCGCACCACCCGACCGTGGCGAAGGTCAATCGCCGGGTAGACGTCGAACAACACACCCATGGCTTCCCTCAAGGGTGCAATCCGGGGAAGGTCAGGCCCTCGGTCTCGTCGAAGCCCAGCATGAGGTTCATGGCCTGCACCGCGGACCCGGCCGCGCCCTTCATCAGGTTGTCGATGGCGCACATGGCGACCAGGTGGCCGGAGGCCTCATCCAGGGCGAAACCCAGGTCCGCGTAGTTGGACCCGGCCAGAATCTTGGGGTCGGGCACCCGGTGAATCCCCCGCCGTTCCTTGACCAGCCGCAGGAAGGGGTTCTCCTGCACCGCCGCGCGGTAGGCCTTCCACAAGTCCTTCTCCGTCACGCCCGGCCGGACCCAGGCATGGACCGTGGCCATGGCCCCCCGAATCAGGTCTACCGAGGTCATGGTGAGGTAGACGTCCGTCACGCCCAGTTCCTGGATGACTTCCGCGGTGTGGCGGTGCCCGATGGGCGCGTAGGTGCGCACGATGCCTGCCCGTTCGGGGTGATGAGAGCCGGGGTTGGGGTCCGCGCCGCCTTCGGAAGACCCCACCTTGATTTCACCGATGAGCCCCCGTTCCAGGTCCACCAACCCCGCGCGCACCGCGGGCCAGATGGCCAGGATGGTGGCCGTGGCGTTGCATCCCACCCCGCTCACATAGCGGGCCTGACGCAGTTCTTCCCGATGCAATTCCGGCAAACCGTAGACGAACCGGGAGAGCCATTCCGGTGCCCGGTGGGGTTCGCCATACCAGCGCTGGTACAGGTCGGGGTCCTTGAGGCGAAAGTCCGCCGAGAGGTCGATGAGGTACGTGGCCAGGGAGGCCCAATGCTCGATGTGCTTCTGGGCTTCCCCATGGGGCAGGGCGAGGAAGAGCACGTCCACGGGCTCCAGCGCGTCGGGATGGACGAACTTGAGTCGGGTCCGCTTCCTCAGATTGGGGTGAACCTGGTAGACGTAGTACCCGGCATACCGTCGCGAGGTCACCTGGTGGACCTCTACCTGGGGATGGTCCAGCAAAAGACGCAACAACTCGCCGCCGGTGTAGCCCGAAGCGCCCACGATGGATGCCCGAATCATGTGACCTCCTTTTGGCAGATAGCAGATGGCAGATGGCAGATGGCAGATAGCCGTTGGTCGTTGGCCGTCGGCGGACTGCGGTCCGCGGTCAACTCTGCGTCAGAGCCTTTTCCACCGCGCGGGTCATCTCCCGCGTGCCCACGGGTTCCTCTTCTACGGCCAGGTCCACGGTGCGGTAGCCCTGTTCCAGCACCCGTTCCACGGCCTCCTCCACCGCGCGCGCCTCCTCCTCCAGACCCAGGGAGTGGCGCAGGAGCAATGCGGCGCTCAGGATGGCCCCAAGGGGGTTGGCGATGCCCTGTCCCGCGATGTCGGGTGCGGAGCCGTGGACGGGTTCGTATAAGCCCCTGGGGAACCCATGACGGTTGTGGGTTTCCCCCAACGAGGCGCTGGGCAGCATCCCCAGAGAGCCCGCCAGGGCCGCGGCTTCGTCCGTCAGAATGTCCCCGAACATGTTGGCCGTCACGAGGACGTCAAAGGTGGTGGGACGGCGCAGCAGATGCATGGCCGCAGCATCCACCAGCATGTGCTCCAGGGTCACCTGGGGGAATTCCTCGTCCACCACCTGCTGGACCACCTGACGCCACAGCCGGGAGGAAGCCAGGACGTTGGCCTTGTCCACGCTCACCAGATGGCGCCCGCGCTTCAGGGCCAGCCGCGCGGCCACGCGGGCCACCCGACGGATTTCGGCTTCGGTGTAGACCATGGTGTCGTAAGCCCGTCCTTCCCTGGGCTCCTGGCGGGGTCCGAAGTACAGGCCGCCCGTGAGTTCCCGCACCACCACGAAGTCCGTTCCCCGAACGATTTCGGGCTTCAAGGGGGAAGCGTGCACCAGAGCCGGGAACACCCTGACCGGCCGGAGGTTGGCGTACACCCCCATGGCCTTCCGCAGGGCCAGCAGACCCTGCTCCGGTCGCACGGGCAGGTCGGGCCGGTCCCATTTAGGGTCCCCCACCGCGCCCAGGAGCACGGCATCGGCCTCCAGGCAGGCCTGGAGGGTGTCCGGGGGCAGGGGTTCCCCCGTGGCCTCGATGGCCGTCCCTCCGATGGGGTACTCCTCCAGGTGAAAGACGTGCCCGAAACGTCGCGCCACGGCCCTGAGCACCGCAGCCGCGGCCCCGATGACCTCCGGGCCAATGCCATCGCCGGGAAGAAGAACCAGTCGCGCCTCCATGGGGAACACCTTCCTCCAACCGTGGCCGTTTTCGAACGGAAGCAGTTATACCAAAAAAGGGACGGTCCACGGACCGCCCCGTTCCATGGGCATGGAGGGACTCGAACCCTCACGCCGTTGCCGGCACGGGATCCTAAGTCCCGCGCGTCTACCAATTCCGCCACATGCCCATGTTCCTGCACGATTATACCGAAATCCCCGAAGGGCTCACCTGAGAAAACCTCCTGCAGGGCTTTTCATTCTGAAACCCCTTGTCTCCATTTTCCCTCTATGCTATCATGCGGCAAACATATCATATTCCCGGAGGTGGCACGATGCGTTTCATTGATCTGTCGGCTCCCATTCGGAACACACCTCCCGAAACCCCCGAACCCTTCCAGGTGCACATCCAATACCACAGCCATCAAGAAGGCGCGGCCCAAATCGAGCACTTCTTCAAGGTGCCGCGCGACCTCCTCAAGGACGGTGAGGGCTGGGCCACGGAGACCATCACCCGGCTGGGCACCCATGACGCCACCCACGTGGACGCGCCCTACCACTACAACTCCCGCATCCAGGGCAAACCCGCGGCCACCATCGACCAACTTCCCCTGGAGTGGTTCTTCGCCGACGGCGTGGTACTGGACATGACGGGCCGGGAACGAGGCCAGGTCATCACCGTGGAGGACATCCAGAAGGAACTGGACCGCATCGGGTACACCCTCAAGCCCCTGGACATCGTGCTGGTGCGCACCGGGATGGACAAGTTCTACGACCATCCCAACTACTTCCTCATGGGGCCCGGCGTCAGCCCCGAGGCCACTCGCTGGCTCTACGACCAGGGCATCCGGGTCATGGGCATTGACGCCTGGAGCTGGGACGCACCCCTGGACATCCAGGCCCAGGCCGCGCTGGAGGCCCGAAAGCCGGGCATCTTCTGGGCCGCGCACCAACTGGACCTGCCCTACGCCCAAATCGAGCGGCTGGTCAACCTGGACCAACTGCCGCCCCATGGCTTCAAGGTGGCTGCGTTCCCCCTGAAAATCGAGGGCGCCAGCGCCGGCCCCGCGCGCGTGGTCGCCATCCTGGAGTGAGGCGGAGAGCGGATGGCGGATAGTGGGAGGTTGGGGAGAATCGACGGACCATTTACGTTCCGCCACCTAACCAACCACCAACCGCCATCTGCCATCTGCCATCTGCCATCTGCCATCTGCTATCTGCTCCCATTTCCCCCGAAGGAGGTTGAGGATGCGGTACCGAAGGGTGCGCCTGCAGGATGGTTCTTATGCCGTGGCCGTGTGGTGGGAGGACCAGTGGTTCCCCCTGACGGCCTTTGAAGAGGAACTGGGGGAGGCCGCGCGGGACCTGGTGGCTCTGCTGGCTCAGGGTCCCGAAGGGGAGGCCCAGTTGCAGGACCTGCTGGCCCAGGGCCGGGAACCGGAGCCCTTCGACCCCACGCCCCTGCTTCCCTTCCGCCCTCTGACGTTTCGAGACTTCATGCTCTTTGAAGCGCACGCCATCCAGGCCACCAAGGGCTGGCTGCGACGCTTCGCGCCCACGGCCTATCGGGTGGTGAACCTGTACGAAGCCATCTTCAAGAAACCCCACCCCAAGGTGCGGCCTTCGGCGCTGTGGTACCAACGGCCCATCTACTACATGAGCAACCCCCTGTCCTTCATCACCGAAGGCGAGACCGTGCCCTGGCCGTCCTACACCCGGGCCCTGGACTACGAACTGGAGCTGGGCTTCGTCATCGTCCGACCCCTGCGTAACGCCACGCCCGAAGCAGCCCGGGAGGCCATTGGCGGCTTCTTCGTGCTCAACGACTTCTCCGCCCGAGACGTACAGGCCGCGGAGATGCGTTCGGGCTTCGGCCCGGTAAAGGCCAAGAACTTCGCCACGGCCATGGCCGCGGAAGTGGTGAGCGCATGGGAGGTCCTTCCCCGCTGGCAGGAACTCCAAGGCCGGGTGCGCATCAACGGCACGGTGGTGGCCGAAGGCCGCGCGGC
>WFVP01000373.1 GCA_015491595.1 Anaerolineales bacterium | reverse complement strand
TACCAACGGCCCATCTACTACATGAGCAACCCCCTGTCCTTCATCACCGAAGGTGAGACCGTGCCCTGGCCTTCCTACACCCGGGCTCTGGACTACGAACTGGAACTGGGCTTCGTCATCGTCCGACCCCTGCGCAACGCCACGCCCGAAGCAGCCCGGGAGGCCATCGGCGGCTTTTTCGTGCTCAACGACTTCTCCGCCCGGGACGTACAGGCCGCGGAGATGCGCTCGGGCTTCGGTCCGGTGAAGGCCAAGAACTTCGCCACGGCCATGGCCGCGGAAGTGGTGAGCGCGTGGGAGGTCCTTCCCCGCTGGCAGGAACTTCAAGGCCGGGTGCGCATCAATGGCACGGTGGTGGCCGAAGGCCGCGCGGCAGGCCCCCGGTACGACATCACCGAAGCCGTGGCTTACGCTTCGCTGGGCGAGACGCTACACCCCGGGGAAGTCATGGCCACAGGCACCTTCCCGGGATGCTGTGCGCTGGAGTCGGGCCACTGGCCTCAACCCGGCGACCGGGTGACCCTGGAAATCGACGGCATCGGACGCCTGGAGAACGTCATCGGCGAGCCGGAGGGCGGGTGAAGCAGACGGGCAGGGCAGCACGCACACTGCTGCCCGCCCGTCCGCTCCTTCCATCCACCAACAACCAACGACCGATTTGACCGGCTCTCCACCAACGACCAGAGGAGTGGTGGGAAATTCGATGATAAAGGGAGTGTCCGGATAGGTATTCGACCACTCGAACACGGGATGCTATTTTCCACCGCTCTCTTCAAGCATTTCAAGGAACCGACGAGGCGAGACGATGGGAATGCCCCGGAACGGAGAAAGTACGAGCAAATCCTCATCTCCGCTTACGATGACGTCGGCCCCTCCGCTTACGGCCACTTCCAAGAACTTGTCGTCATGGGGATCGCGACACGCCCGGATGGTCATTTGGGGCGCCACGCGTTCACCCCGGAGCAGAATCAAAGCCACGACGGTACGGATGTCCTCTTCAGTCAAACCGTACTTCTTCTGGATACGAGGCCGACTCAATACATCCACCAATTCTTGCAACGTTGCATCGCTGTAAAGCAGCGTATAGCGTCCTGCGCGCAAATGAAAAAGCACGGGCCCCACCGTACCTTGGGGTCGGATAAGGGCCCGCACCAGGATGTTCGTATCAACCACGGCTTTCATCGTTGTCGTACCTCGTTCAAAGCCCTTTCGACGTCGCCCGCGATTTCTTCATCGGAATGCGCGGCGTTCCGTTCGGCCATGCGGGCCAGCAGACGATCGAAGCGGGCCAGCACCTCCTTCTCTTCCAACTCCATAAAGCGCAAGAAGACCTCGTAAGGAATGAGCACCGCTTCGGGACGACTGCCTCGAGTGAGGACGTAAAACACGCCTCGCTTGGCCACCTCATCGAACACCGCTCGGAAACGCCTCTGCAGCTCGGTGACTCCGATAACCTTCTGCATCTCGACCTCCACCAATACTTATCCAGATACATACCCGGATACATATCCTGACCTACATTCTACCCCCTTTTTTTTCCTTCGGGTCAAAAACTTGCCGCACAAAGAGCGTATTTCAGTTTAGTAGGCGCGAGATCTGGCTCTGGGAAAGCCGGACCTGTGCCTTCCTCTCGTCTTCGGCGTGAAGGGATGTTCGGTGCTTTCACCGTTGGCTGAGATGTCCGGTGGGCACACCCGCCTGTTGCCCCTGGTGAGAACATTGGGCTGACCGGGTACAGGACCGCAAACGAGGAGAAATCTTGATGCAGCGGCGGCGAAGCCGCCGCTGCATCAAGATTATTTCCCCCTTGTGGGTCCCGTGCCCGGTTAGAACTACCCCTAATCGTTTCTTGCTTGCAACCGGATCCGCCTACTATTGACCTTTGCATTCTGAAAGGGACAAATTGAGGTAAAATACCGACCATGAGACCCAAAGGTAGTGCGGAAGTGTTGGAAGAGCGGCGGCGCATTGCCGCCCGTATGTTGCAAGCCGGAAAAGGGGTGCGGGAAGTTGCGCGCCTGGTGGGGGCTTCGCCCGGGTCGGTCTCCCGCTGGAAGAAGGCCTTGGAGCAGGGCGGTATGGAGGCGCTGAAGGCCAAGCCGCATCCAGGAAGGCCGCCGAAGTTGAGCGAAGAGCAAAAACAGGAACTGGCGGCCATCCTGCGCCAAGGGCCTATGGCCGCCGGATTTCCCACGGACCTGTGGACCTTGAAGCGCGTGGCCGCAGTGATTGAGCGGCATTTTGGGGTGAAATACCATCCCAGCCATGTGTGGAAGGTTTTGCGGAGCATGGGCTGGAGCGCGCAGAAGCCGGAGCGGCGGGCTCGGGAGCGGGACGAAGCGGCCATCCGGCATTGGCGGGAGAAGACATGGCCCCAGGTCAAAAAAAGCCCGCCAAGAGGGGCGGAGCATCGTATTGATTGACGAAAGCGGATTCATGTTGCAGCCTGTGGTACGGAGGACCTGGGCGCCCAAAGGCGAAACCCCCATTCAGTACAGTTGGGACCGGCATGACCGGCTTTCGGTGATCGCGGCCTTGACGGTGGCCCCCTATCGGCGGCGTTTGGGACTGTACTTTCAGGTGCACGAGCGCAACATTCGCAGCGAGGAAGTGATGGCCTTTCTTGAGCAGGTCTATCGCCATCTGCGCCGGCCTTTGGTGGTGGTCTTGGACCGGTATAGCGCCCATCGCAAAGCGGTACGCCTGTTGCAGGAAAAAGGGGCCCATTGGTTGGAGGTAGCCTGGTTGCCGGCCTATGCACCGGACCTGAACCCGGTGGAAATGATTTGGAATCACACCAAATACGGTAGGTTAGCCAACTTCCTTCCGGAGGATATCGCGCATCTGGCGCGAGAAGTGACAACGGCCCTGCAGACGCTACGGCGAGAACAGCGCCTCAAGCGCTCCTTTTTCGCCTATGCTGGTTTGGCGCTCTGACGACGTGTATCTTTAGATTTGCAAAGGTCAATAAACTGAAACAGTCTCCCGCACAAACGCGGGTGCAACGCCGGAGAGCAGGAGGCCGATGACCGCGAAGACGCCGAAGAGCACGGCCCGGTGCCTGACCGTGGCGGCCCGTTCGAAGGTAGCGTTGCGGATGTCCCAGCGCATTGCGTCCCGCAAGGCCCATATGGCCAGTGCCACGGCCCTCCAGTGCAAGAACGACATGTGGAGGACCTGAACCACATGCAGGTTTGGAAACTTAGGTGGCCCAGTTCCAGACCCTGGTGGCCGAGCTGGCTCTGGAGAACCGTTTACCGCCCGCGGCGCTCACGGTCCCGTATAAATGCGGGTGTCCGGACGGAATGCGTACCACGAGAACCAGAAGTGGTGCACGCCCTCGGCCACGGGAGCCAGGGCCTGGCCCTGTAGGGAGCCTTCCAGGGCCTGGCCGGTGAGCACGTTCCAGCGGGTGCCCGTCTCTCGGTCCAGGACGGCCCCGTTCCGCTCCTGGAAGGTCAGCACCCGGTCGTCCACGGTGCGCCAGTAGGCCAGTACCGTGCCCACCTCTCGGCCCTGGTCGATGCGCGCCGCGTCCAGGGGTGAGGCCACCCCCGACACCCAGAAGAGCACCACCGGCCGACCCGCCACCTGGTCGTGCACCACGCCCATCGCGCGGACCACCTCGTACGGGTAGGCCACGGCTTCGGCTTTGGTGGCGATGGTGTATACCCGGGCCATCAGCGGCAGAGCCTCCTTGATGCGCGGTCCCTGGTAAAGGAAGGGCTCGGTGGCCCTATCGTAGCCGATGTAAGGGTTTCGCCCGTAATCCCGCACGTAGCCCGTCTCCCGGGAAAGGACCCGACCCTGGGGATAGGCCTCCCGGAACTGGGCCCAGGCCATCATGCGCGCGGGGTAGAAGGTCAGCCGGGTTCCCGCATAGGTTCCCACGATGGCCTCCCCTGTGGCCTGCTGCCACCAGGATTCCGTCTGCCGGTCGTACATGATGAGGTTGCTGTAGCGCAGCCGTCCCGTGGTGCCGAAGTCCAGCACCCGACCGTCCACCGTGCGTTCGAAGGCGATGCCCGTGTTGCACAGGGGACAGTAGGTGATGACCAGGGGCTTGCCCCCCACGGTGTCGTTCACAATCTCGTGCCAGATGAGGATTTGGATGGGATAGGCCCGTACGTCCTCCCCCACCTGGACCACCAGCACCGGCTCCGGGTCCTCCAGCCACGGTTCGGCTTCGGGAATCGCGATGAACCGGGGACGGTCAATGGCCGGGATGCCGTCCCGGGGCGGGCCGCCGGCGAGGATTTCGCTGAGGGGGACGCTGTGCCGGGAGAAGTCCGTTTTGGGGAATTCGGCCCGGGTGCCCGGCGGAAGCGTCTCTTCCTGTCCCCGTGTGGGGGTTTCCGGGGACGTTTTTCCTTCCAGGGTTGGGGAAGGATGTACCGGCGTCCTGGATGCCGTGCAACCGAACATCAACCCCAAGCCCAAGAGCCATAGAATGAGCGATTTCCTCATGGGTCTGCCTCCCTACGGGTAAGTGCGTTCACGGTGCCGGATGAAGGAACGGAACCGTCCGGCCTTCCTCATCTTGGGGTGCCTTGGGGTATGATGGAAGGCAGACTGGGTTCGAGATTCCACTCCAGGAGGTTGTCCATGTCGGTCAGACGTTCCATCACTGCAGAGGACCTGTACCGCTTCCACCTGGTGAAGGACCTGCGTATCTCACCCGACGGACAATGGGTGGTGTACGTGGTGGAGCGGGTGGACCGCAAGACCGAGAAGAAGTTCTCCAACCTGTGGCTGGCCCCCACCCGGGGCGGTCGGCCCAAGCCCTTCACCACAGGCGACCATCGGGACTTCATGCCCCGGTGGAGCCCCGACGGGCGCACCATCGCCTTCCTTTCCAACCGGGCAGAAGAAAAGCAGGCCCAAATCTACCTCATCGATATAGACGGCGGCGAGGCCCGGAAAC
>WFVP01000372.1 GCA_015491595.1 Anaerolineales bacterium | reverse complement strand
CCCTGCTCCCCGAAGGCGTCACCCCCACCACGACCCAGGTGCAAGTCCTGCGCTATGGGCCGGAACCCCAGGTCCGCCCCCTGGCACCGGAGCTCATGGAACAGCTCCTGCCCGCGGACATCCTCCAGGACCTGAGCATTGTGGATACCCCAGGAACCAACGCGGTCATTCGGGAACACGAAATTCTCACGGCCAACTTCATCCCCCGGGCCGACCTGGTCATCTTCGTCACCTCGGCAGATCGTCCCTTTACCGAAAGTGAACGCACGTTCATGGGCCAAATCAAGGACTGGGGAAAGAAGTTGGTGCTGGTAGTGAACAAAATTGACTTGCTGGAGACCCCCGAAGACCGGGAAACGATACGAAATTTCGTGGCCGAGAACGCGAAGCAGCTCCTGGGACTGGAACCACCCATCTTCCTGGTCAGTGCCAAGCAGGCCTTGCAGGCCAAGGCTGATGGACACGACTTCACCCGTTTGCAGGCCAGTGGCTTTGCAACCTTTGAATCTTACTTGAAGGAGACCCTCGACCAGAAGGAACGTCTACGCCTCAAGTTCCTCAATCCTCTAGGGGTGGGCATGCGGCTGGTGCGGCAGTACAAGGCCCTGCTGCTGGAACGCAAGACCTGGCTGGACCGGGACATGGACACCATTCGCCGTTTGGACGACCTGCTGGAGGTTTACCGGCAGGACATGGAACGGGGCTTCGAGCTCCGCATGATGGAGATGGACCACCTTTTGCTGGAACTGGAGTCCCGCGCCCACGCCTTCTTTGATGAAACCATCCGCCTGGGACGAATTTTCGACCTGGTGAACAAGAAACGGGTGCAAGAGGAATTCAAAACCAAAGTCATTCAAGACATCCCCCAGTTGCTGGAAGAACGGGTGGAAAGCCTGATTGACTGGCTGGTCGAAGCGGAGCTGCGCCAGTGGGAAGCCCTTTTGGACGCGGTGGCCCAACACCGTCCAGGGCCGGAGGACGTACCCCAGAGCCTGCAGGCGCCCTTCTTTGCCCGTCGGGAAACGCTGGTGGGACAGCTGAAACGCAAGGCACAGGCCATCCTGGCCTCCTATGACAAAGAACAGGAGGCGCAACGACTGGCCCAGGGCTTACAACATGCGGTGGCCGCCACCGCAGCCCTTCAGGTCGGCGCGGTGGGTCTGGGCGCGTTGCTCACCGCGGTGGCCACCACCCTGGCCGCGGACGTTACGGGCGTCATCGCGGCCAGCGCGCTGGCCGCCCTGGGCCTCTTCATCATTCCGGCCCGCCGACGCAGGGCCTCCGCTGAGGTGCGCGAGAAGGTCAAAGCCCTGCGACAGAACCTCTCCCGCACCCTCTACCAGCAATTCCATCATGAAATCCAGCGGAGCATCGAAGCCTTTCAGAACGCCCTTTCCCCCTTCACCCGCTTCGTACGGGCGGAACACCAGCGGGTGATGCAACTCCTGGACCAACTGGAAGACGTGGAGGAAACGTTGAAACGGCTGAAGGCGGAAGTGGAAGCGTTTTAGTTTCCTTGTTCATCGGACCGCAGGATGTCCTCTTCCCCCATCTGGAGATAAAAACTCTGCACCGTTTGCAAAATTTTCTGTGCGGCTTCCAGCGCTTCCTCGGCCATAGGTCGAGAATAGAAAATGTGAGGATATCCCGAGGGCAGGCCGTTCGGATAACGGGCCGGAACATAATGAATGTCCAACAGCCGAGCCTCTTCAAGCAAGTCCCCTAAGGATGAACAATCCGACTGCGCGTGTCGAATCAACTCGACCAGAGAATGGGTTAGCAGGGCTTGCCGAGGTTTACCCAAATAATAGAGCAGGGATTTCAAAGCCTTCTCTGCCGCCTGCTGTGCCAAAAAACAAGTTTGCGCGAAGAATTGACCCTGAGCATTCCAGTGGGCCGCTTTGAGGTCATAAACGGCTTGTTGAAACCAGCGACGTGCTTCAGTTCGACGCTTCCCGCGACCTTTCATACAACAGCACTCCTTCCTCCATAATTGTCTCGGTTAAAGCATTCCCCCGCTGGCACATCATCTGCCATTCAACCGGTGTGTAAACCAACACATCAACGGCACCGATACCTTCGGGAAGCAAACGCCCTACCGTCCGAAGGCGCTCCAAAAAAGGTTCCTGGGTCTCTTTGATGATAACCAAATCGATATCGCTGGCCTCATCGGCTTCGCCCCGGGCCCATGAGCCGAAAAGGTAGACCCGCTTCGGATGATATTGCATCAACGCCTTTAAAAGGCGTTGAATTTTAGGGTGTCGTCGAACATCCACCCCACCACCCCTCCCTGTAGGCGCTTAGGAATCGAACCCCACCGTATCTAAATGATACCCAACCCCACACCAACCTACCGACGGTCAGCCGCTACTTGCGCAAATCTTCCTCATGTTGAAACCGGTCCCACTGCCATAACGCCAAGGCCAGGATGGGCAGAGCCAACAGATGGCCCACTCGCAAGCCGTTGGCCAGCACCTGGGCATCGCCCCGCAGACCCTCGACAAACACGTACACCCCCGCGCTCCAGGCCAGAAAAGGCCAGAAGACCCAACCCCCCGGCGCCTTACGGGGCCGACTCCTTAACCGATGGGCCACCAGAACCAGGATTCCCAGGGCAAGCACGGCCCAGTACAGCGCGGTCGGATGTCGCTCGGCTCCCAAAAAGGAAACGGCCCAGGGGACCGAGGAGGGCATCCCAAAGAACGACCCACGCGCCGCGTGGTACAGCGCCAAGCCCACCTGAACCACGGCCAGAAACGGGGTGATGGCATCCAGCATATGGGTGAAGGAAAGGCCCTTCCGTTGCGCCCATCCCCCCAGGAACAACACCGCGCCCAGGACCCCACCCACGGGGTCCAACAACCCTGGATTAGGCGACAACACGCTCCACGGAGAAGCCCGAAAAGCCCCCGGATACCGCAAAATGTACATCCCCCGCGCGGCGACGACGCCGACCACGAGGGCCCAGAACAGGCCATCGCTCACCACCTGGGTGGAAAGCCCTGCCCGACGGGCCCAGCGTTCGGCCAGGATGAAACCCAGGGCCAGGCTCAAAATCAAGGTCACCTGGGGTACAGGAATCTGCAATGGACCTAAGGAGATGACGGGGAGCATCCTGCCTCCATACGTTCCACACGGGTTCGCAACAAAGCCTCGGCCATCGGACCCCCGATGACCACTTCGCAAATGGTTCCTTGAGCATCGATGAAAAAGGTGGTGGGCAGGGAGGTCACCCGGTAGGTGTCCGAGGCTTCTCCCTTCACATCCAGCCAAACGGGGAAGGTGATGCCCATCTCTTGCAGAAAGCCCCGAACCGTGTCCACTCCGGCCTCGGCCACCGTCACGTTCACACCGACGACCACAACCCGGCCCTGGTAGTCCTCATACACCCGCTGAAGCGCGGGCATCTCGAAACGGCAGGGCGGGCACCAGGTGGCCCAGAAGTTGAGAATCACGCCTTTCCCCCGCAGGTCGGCCAGCCGAGCCTCCCCACTATCCAAAGTGGGCAGGGTGATGTCCGGCGCGGGAAAACCGGCCAGCGGTGCAGGAAGGCGACCTCGATAGAGTTGTTCTGCCGGTGTCCGGGTCACCCAGGCCCAGCCCACGGCCGCCGCCAAGGTCAAGACTGCAAGCAGGCGAAAACGTGGGCGTGCATCCGACCAAACCCGTTGTATCATGTGGACCTTCCCTAACCAAAAGCGGTTGACCCAAAAAGCCGGGGAATCGCCCGGTTTTGGTGTCTACGCATTATACTTGCCTCAGGCGGCCCTTCCCCCGAGTTTTTGGCCCATTTCCGTCACGGGGACGACGAGCCGCCTTATCCTGGATGCCACGTGGGAGGTGTTCCCATGACCGAATACCGATGGATTCAAACCGAAGTGCACGACCGGGTGGGCCTGGCTCGATTGAACAACCCCAAGGCCCTCAACGCCCTGCACCCCGAACTGATGCAAGAACTGGTGGAAGCCCTGGAGGCCTGGGACAGGGACGAGGCCATTGGCGCCATGGTCATTACGGGGAACGAGAAGGTCTTTGCCGCGGGCGCGGACATCCGCAGCATGGCCCAGGCCAGCGCGGTGGACATGCTCCTCTCCGCGTACATCGACCTCTTCGACCGCATCGGCCGACTGCACAAGCCCGTCATCGCCGCGGTCTCCGGTTGGGCCCTGGGGGGTGGATTCGAACTGGCCATGGCCTGCGACATGATTGTGGCCTCGGAAACCGCGGTCTTCGGCCAGCCCGAAATCAACCTGGGCATCATCCCCGGCGCGGGCGGCACCCAGCGCCTGACCCGTACCGTAGGCAAGTACCTGGCCATGGAAATCATCCTCAACGACCGGCGTCTGACCGCGGAAGAAGCCGCGCGTTTCGGTCTGGTGAACCGGGTGGTGCCGGTGGACCGCTACTTAGAGGAAGCCCTGGAACTGGCCCAGAAGATTGCCCAACGCGCGCCGATCGCCGTACGTCTGGGCAAAGAGGCGGTCCAGTTCGCGCTGGAAAGTTCGCTGGAGAACGGCCTGCGCCACGAACGGCGCCTCTTCTACCTGCTCTTCGCCACCGAAGACCAGAAGGAAGGGATGCAGGCCTTTCTGGAAAAGCGAAAACCCTCATGGCAGGGCCGATGACGCGCTACGCCGGGACAGTGAAAAGCATGGACACGCCCAGGAAGTTTGCCTACATCGTCGGGCTCTTCCTCCTGGTCACCCTTATGGGAGGGTGCCGGGGGAGGACTCCGTCGGCACCGGGTACTCCCGGCACACCCGTATCGACTCCAGGGGAAGTGTCGGCCACGCCATCTCCAACGCTTTTCCAGAACGGTCCGGTCCCCATCCCGACTCCGGTGCCTGAAGAAACGTCGTGGAAACAAACCCCCTTGATGGTGCGGCGCTTCTATCTGGCCACTCGCCACAATCGTTCGCTCCTCTTCATCGAGGCCATGCTCCCCACACCCTGCCATGAGGCTCGTGCCCAGGTTCAGGCACAGCCCGGACGGATTCAGGTGGACGTTTTTGCCGTGGTTCCCCCTGGACAGGAGGTATGCGTCCAGGTGCTGTCGTACCTCTCGGGTTATGTGGACCTGACTCCCTGGCTCAAAGCCGACCCGGACGCCGAAGTCTGGTTGGGGAATCAGCGGGTGCCCGTACAGGAAGGACTGGCCCCGCCCATCACACCGCCCACCACTCCCCCTTCGACTCCTCCTCAGCCTCCCTCCGGAGGTGGCCCCATGTCTCCTTCCATTCCCACCCCTGGACCGAAGGAATCTTCCTGGCAGCAGGGGCCTTTTTACTTGCAAGAAGCCCGTGTGGAAATCCGCGGAAACGCCTGGCGTCTGGTGGTCTCCGGTTCCTCACCGACGCCGTGCCATCAGGTGCGGCACCGCGTCACCCTGGAAGGAGCACGCCTCCTCGTCGAAATCTTCACCCTGTGGGACCCCGACGTCATGTGCATTCAAATGCTCCAACCTTTTTCGGGGGAAGTGGACCTCACCCCCTGGGCGCGCCAACATCCCGGGGCTGAGGTCTGGGTCAACGGTCAACGGGTGGGCACGCTGGGCCCAGAGGAGGAATGAGCCCATGAACGCTGTCATCCTGGCCGCGGGTATGGGCAGGCGCTTACGGTCCATCACGTATGCCATCCCCAAACCCCTGCTTCCCCTGGCAGGCGGCACCCTGCTGGATTACCTTCTGGCCCGGCTGACACAGGCAGGCATCGGTGCGGTTGCCCTGGTGGTTCGGGAAGCGGCCCGGTGGCGGGAGCACATACCGGATACCGTCACCCTGCTGGAACAGCAGGCCCCCTGGACCCTGGCCCAAGCCCTGTCCACGGCCCGTGAAGTCGCGCCTGTGGATGCGCCCTTGCTCATCCTGCACGGTGACAACCTGGTGGATGCCGACCTCACCCCGCTTCCCCTGGCCATGACCCAGGCTTCTGTGGGCGTGGTGCTCATTGGGGAGGAGGACAAGACCCAGGGCTCCACCGGCCTGTACTGGCTGCCCGCACAGGCCCTGGACCTTATCGCGCGCTATCCTGAGGTGGACGACCTGGCGGACCTCTGGCCTTTGCTGGAACAGGCCGGATTCCACCTCATGGCCCTGCCCCTAAAGGGCCGACGCTTCAATGTGAACACTCTGGAAGATTACTTGCAGGCCCACCGGTACGTATTGACCCACTGGCCGTCCTTCGCGCCCCTGGCCGTCTGGCCCGGAACACTGGACCCCGAAACCCGCACATGGGTGGCCTACAACGCGGTCGTTGAGGAGAGTGCTTTGGAAGAAGTCGCCGTGGGGCCAGGTGCCGCGGTGGTCAAGAGCCATTTGAAGCGCTGCATCATCGCGCCGGGCACCCCCGTTTACGGCGCCCAGGCCGAAGACCGGGTGTTCTTTTCGGTGTAAAAACTTGTGCAAACAGATGTTTCATCAAAATACTTCATCGCTGAACGGGACATATTCAACTTTATACAGAATGTGAATTTTTATGCAAGGGCTTAGAGCTTCAGGGGTCACCAGTTCTACTGAAGACCTTTCCAATATGAGAGTTAGCTTTTATTGTTCGTGTCCTTCACATGGTACTTTATTTTGCCTTAGAACTCCCCGATTATCTTAGGAGGAATCTTGGCGATGAATCTTCGCTTCTACTCGTTCTTTTGCTTTTTTGGCTTTGTCCTCATAATCCTGTGCTCGCAATCGGCTATCTTGCCGGACTTTCATCATAACTAACTTACGCACTATGGGATCAATTGCCCAACCATCTTCATCTTTATCTTTTGTTCCAGCGTGGATCGTGCCTTCTTGTTTAAACCATTCAAAAATCTTCTTAGCGGTCTCTCTGCTTTCTACCATTTCAGCAATAATATCCTCGTCAATCCTGCCATCTATAAAGCATAATATTTGTAACCATTCTTTTTGCTCTGGCCTCATATGATAAGTAATTCGCCTGAAATATTCTTCAATATAATTTACCATACGCTTTTGTAAATACGCGTCTGATAGTATTTCTAGCAGCAAAGGCAAACAATGCGACTTTTCTATAAGGCTCTGAAAATCTTTCTCTTCAAC
>WFVP01000371.1 GCA_015491595.1 Anaerolineales bacterium | reverse complement strand
TTGCTCGACCAAAGCCCTGCGCAGGGCCTCCAGTCCCTGACCCGTGCGGGCCGAAACCCGTACAATGGGGGCCTGCGCCAGGGATGTCGGTTGCAGTAAGGCCCGCACCTCGTCCTCCACCAAGTCAAGCCATTCCTCGTCGTCCACCAGGTCAATTTTCGTCAAGGCGACCAGCCCGGTGGACACCCCCAGCAAGTCGAGGATATCCACATGCTCCCGGGTTTGAGGCATCACGCCTTCGTCGGCGGCCACCACTAACAACACCGCATCCACACCCCCCACCCCGGCCAGCATATTGGCGATGAAATCCCGGTGACCCGGCACATCCACGATGCCTACCTCCATGCCCCCCGGTAAAGTGAGGTAGGCAAAACCCAGGTCAATACTCATTTCCCGCTCCCGTTCCTCTTTCAGGCGGTCGGGATGGGTGCCGGTCAGGGCCTCGACCAGGGTGGATTTGCCGTGGTCCACGTGGCCGGCGGTGGCCAGAACGCGAATCACGCGCCCTTCAGGGCCTTGAGCATCCGTTCGTACTCTTCCAGCCATGTACGCGCCATGTGGTGGAGGTCTTGCAGGCGTTTTTGGGTCTGCTCCTGCAACATACCCAGGTCGTCCTTAATCTGGACCAACAAGTCCTCGTGCGCGGTCAATTGGTTTTGATGGGTGTCCAAACGGCGCAAAATGTCTTGCTGCTGTTCTTCGTAGATGAGCTGGAAGTTGGCCCAGCGCTTCTGCTCATCGGCCTTGAAGGTCAACCACTCCTGCCGGAACCGGTCCTCGGCCAGGCGCTGCATTTCGGCGACCTCATGGACCCGCCGTTCCATGCGCTCGATGAGGTCCTCCAAACGGTCCCGAGCTCGATTGAGTTCCTGGCGGAATGCATCCATCGCTTGCAAATGAGTCTCCAAACGTTGGGCCAGTTCTTCCATGCTTTGAAATCGGGATTCCCAGGTGCGCCACTGCCGGTCCTGTTCCGCCTGCTTCCGGGCCACCTTTTCCAGAAAGTCCCGCTGCTCCTTCTTGCGCTCTTCCTCCGCGCTGTGGAGCTCGTGCAAGCGGGCTTCCAGCTTGCCCAAACTCTCCCCAAAGACACCCTGCATCCCGGCCAGCTCTTCCAGACGCTTACGCAGGGCCCCCATGTCCTTCTGGATTTCCAGGATGCGCAGGGCATTGCGCTCCTGGGCTTCCTGTAACAGCCGAATCACCTGCAGGCGTTCATCGTGGCGACGACCCAATTCCATCAAATCCGCCGCCACTTTGTCCACTCGCCGGTGGAGTTTCTGGTCTTCCTCTTCTCGAGCCTTCATGCTTTGTTGTAGCGTCTGAAGGATCTTGAAGGCATCACGCAGCCCCGCCATTTCCTCCGTCATCCGCGCCAAGCCTGTGCGCATCTCCTGCTGCAGGGCGCGGAACTGGTCTTCCATCTGGCGCTGAAAGGCCTCCTGCCTCTGGCGCAGCTCCTGGTCCAATCGCTGAATCTGCTCCTCCAGCGTCTGAACGCGGCTCTGCACCGTCATCCAGCGCCCCATTTCATCCAGGGTCTCTTTGAGCTGGGTCTCCAGCGCGTTAATCTGACCCTCCATGCGCACGATGCGGTCCTGCAGGGCCAGCAATTGCGCCCGGTCCTTACGTTGCTCCTGTTCCAACCAGTTGAACCGCTCCTGCCATTCGGCCTGTTCCATGTTCACTCCTCCTGGGATGAAGGTTCTCCTTCGTCGCCGTTGGGTTCATCTGGGAGCCAGGGAGGCAGGGAGGCCTGGTACTCACCACGTTGCAAGGCGTCCAGCAATTCCCGCGCCCGCTCGGCCTGGTCCTCGGGTACCAGAAGGCTGATTTCTCCAAAAGGGCCCACATAAACGCCCATGGCACGGGCTGCTCCCTCTTGCACCAGATTGACCGTAAGCCCCTGGGCTTCCAGAAATCCCCGGGCAATTTCGGCTTCAATCGGACTCGAAAAACGCGCGACTTCTTGCCATGTCATCCTTCACACATCCTTTGAGGAATCAGGTATAATGATACCCGTTCTTACCCAAAGTGCAATTTGCAGGAAACCGTGAGGGAAGGCTCCATGGTCACCACACCCTGGGTCAAAGAGGATTACTGGGAACAGCTGGCCATTACCGAGGAAGACCTGGACTTCTTCTACCAGTACATGCTGGAACAGGAAACCCCTCTATCGGCCGAGGACCTGGCCAAGGCCCTGGTGAAAGAACGTATCCGCCAGGAACAGCGGCGCTTAGAAGACCGTTGGAAGGAAAGCGAAGCCATTTACATGCCCAAAGAGCGGTATCGTCCCGGCCAAACCCTGGTCTTCCCCGCCCTCGACTGGACGCGGGGAGAGGTCCTGGAAGTGCGCCCAGGGTATCATCCCCACCACGGTGAATTCGAGGTCATCCGGGTGCGCCTGGAGGATGGGCGCATCAAGGAATTCGCCGCGGCTTTCGAGGACCATGTGTTGAACCGTCCGCCCAGGTTGGACGACGTGCGCGAATTTCAACCCGAGTGGGTCTGGTCCCACTACGGGGAAGCGCTGACCCAAAAAGTGGAGGAAACCCTGCGCCGGACTCCGGGCTTCGTCCGCATCGCCGATTTGTGGTTCCGGGAGGAGTTGCTGGTTCCCATCGAGGAAAAGCATCTCATCCTGGCCGACGCGGTGCTGGACGTCGCGGGAGGCGGCCCGCTGAGCACCGAGGACATCCTCAAGCACCTGGACCTCCCCGAAGACATGCCCAAGCGCCTGCTCCTCTTCTCCCTGGCCAAGGCCCTGCACGACGACGAGCGCTTCGACGAGGTGGGACCGGCTGGCACCATTCGCTGGTATTTGCGACGCATGGAGCCCCAGGAAATTCTGGAACTCCCGGTCCACTTACAGTACTCGCCCATCCCCTATGACCCGGAGGTCCTCCCCCCCGAACTCCAGGAACTGGAAGCCCGCTTGCATGATGAGCACTCGCCTTCTCCCCCTGTAGACGTCGGGGAAGTGAACGAGGCTACGGTTCCCTTGATCTACCCGCATTGGCGCGTCGGCTCCCTGCCCCTGGATGCGTACTTACAACGCCTCTTTCCCAAGGCCTACGTGGCCCAACGAGTGTATTTCGAGTTCGTGGATGCAGAAACGGGGAAACGCTTTCCCGGATGGGTCGTGCAATCCCACCGTTTCGTCTTTGGTCTCAAGGAATGGTATCGCGAGAGGGGCGTGATTCCCGGTGCGCGTATCACGTTGCGTCGGGGAACCCGACCCGACGAAATCCTGGTCTCCACGGAAACCCGGCGCCCCATTCGGGAGTGGATTCGCACCGCGCGTGTGGATGAAAAAGGCCGGCTCCACATCGACATGGAAAACCGCCCTATTGGGGTCCGCTACGATGAGCACATGGCCTTCCTGGTACCCGACCCCGAAGCCCTGGACCAGGTATGGGAACGCATACGCGAGGAAAAACGCCCCTTTGAAGACCTGGTCATCCTGGTCATGCGGGAATTGAGTCGTCTTACACCCCAGGGACACGTCCATGCAACGGAACTCTACGCGGCCATGAACCTGCTGCGCCGCACACCGCCGGGGCCCATTTTCGCCCTGCTGGTCTCGCGGCCCTGGTTCGAGTACATCGGTAGCCTGTACTTCCGTCTGGCCCAGACCTGAAGGAGGGAGGCAAGGGAATGAGCACCCACACCCGGGTCTTACGTCCGACCCTGGATACGCCTTTCCACATCGACTTCGAATGGTGGCAGAAACGAGACCGTAACTGGCGCCTCTTCCTTCGACAACTGCTCTGTCCGGAGCACCAGAAAATGGTGTCCACCAACGGCGATGGGGAACGTCAGTTTGACTGGGTGGACCCGGAAACCGCGGAAGTCTACCGGATGGACGAGCTCCAGTACTACATCACCACCCACTGTGCGAAGCAACCCGACTTCCTGACCGGACGCTATCCCCTGGTGGAACGCATCTTCCGCCTGCTCCTGGCCCACGGCAACACGCCCATGACCCCCCGCCAGATGGCGGAACATCTGGGTCAGTCGCCCATAACCATCCTGCGGGTGCTGGCCAGCGCGCGCGTCTACCGGGGCATCCGTCCCGTGAGCGCGGGTTCCTGAAACGTCTCAAGGGCTCAAGGAGTCTCCTGCCCCTTTTGCCGGCTTCCCATCAGGCCCTGGGGGAAGAGCAGAACGGCGGCGATAAACAACAGCCCCAACAACAGGGCCCAATGCTCGCCCAGATTGATGGACCAGGGTCCCACCCGGAACTGGGCATTCCGTAACACATGCTCCACAAACCTCAAAAGAAAAGCCCCCACCACGGGCCCATCAAAGGTCGCCGTGCCTCCTAAGATGGTCATGAGCAGAGGGTCCATGGTGAAATCCAGGCTCAACACATTCGGGCTCGCACCCTTGTTGAGCAAGGCGCGCAGGATGCCTGCATATGAGGCCAGCAGTCCTGAAATCACCAGGGCAAAGGTCTTGTATCCCAGAGGCCCGAAGCCCAGCATCTGCGCGCGGGTTTCATTGTCCCGCAAGGCCAGAAAAACCCGTCCGGTGGGCGAGAGGATAAGGCGATACACAAAGGCAAAGGCCACCACCAGGGAGACCAGAGCCAGATAGTAGAACAACAACCGATGGCGTACGGGATTGATCCACTCCGGCACGGAAAACACGAACCCATCCTCCGCGCCGGTGATGTGCACCAGGATACGGTTACGGGCCAACAGGTGGATGACCTCGGCCATGGCCAGGGAGAAAAGGGCGAAGTAAAGCCCCCGAGTACGTAAGGCCACCAGACTCATGAACAGGCCCAGTACGGCCCCGGTCAACAAGGCCACGGCCCCACTGAGAAACAGGTTCCACCCCAGGTGTTTCATCAACAATCCGGTGACGTACGCGCCCAAACCAAAGAACGCGGCATGACCAAAGGAGAGGATGCCCGCGAACCCGAAAACCAGGTTGTAACTCACCGCCAGCAAAGCCAGGATGAAGGTCTCGATGAAGATGGACTCCCAGAAAAAGGCCGGGCCCCGCCGACAGGCCGAGGACCGGGTGAGCCAGGCCAGTACGTAGGGCATAAGCATCAAGAGGGATAGCATCCACAAACGCCATCCGTGACGTTCGACCCACTGGCGCCAGGGCATGGGCCAGTAACGGGCCAAGACAAC
>WFVP01000370.1 GCA_015491595.1 Anaerolineales bacterium | reverse complement strand
CCTGTGCATTTCTCCCGTCTGCGGCGCCCTGGGCTTTCACCGTTGGCCGAAATACCTGATGAGCCCACCCAGCCTGCTACCCCAGGCGAAGGCACTGGGATGACCGGGTACAGGACCAAAATTCGCTGACCGCCGACCGCCGTCGGCCGTTTTCGTCCCGTGCCCGGTTCGAACTACCCCATCGTTTCTTACATCCACACCCGCCTACTAAACCGAAACAGTCTCGTTCAGAACAGGCATAAATTCACGAAGAGGGTGCTATGGTATACTTCTGTAGCGACATGATTCCATTCGAGGAGGCATATCCATGACCCTGGAACGCAAAGGCCTCATCCGCTTCGGCGATCGGGAAGTGACCGTGGTGGGTCCGGACCTGAAGCCGGGCGACCAGGCGCCGGACTTCACCGCAACGACGCAAGACTGGCAACACATCCACGTGCTGGATGCCACCCGGGGCAAGGTGCGCATCATCGCGGCGGTGCCCTCCCTGGATACGCCGGTGTGCGACCGGGAGACCCGCCGCTTTAATCAAGAAGCCGCTGCGCTGGGCAAGGACATTGCCATCGTGGTCATCAGCGCGGACCTGCCCTTCGCCCAGAAGCGCTGGTGCGGCGCGGCGGGGGTGGACAAGGTCATGGTGGTGTCGGACCACATGGACATGGACTTCGGGGAGAAGTACGGCTGCTTGATGAAGGAAGTGCGGCTGCTCCGCCGGGCCGTGTTCGTGGTGGACCGGAACGATACCATCGTGTACGCGGATTACATGCCCCGCCTGGGCGATGAGCCCAATTACGAAGAGGTTTTGGAAGCGGCCAAACAGGCCCTGGCCCAGACGTGAACCGTGGCTTCGGGACGGCCGTCAGGTCGTCCCGAAGCCCTGTCACGTCCATTCGATTCTCGAGGGTGACCTATGGCCTATCGGGCAGCCATTCTCACGGTATCCGACCGAGCTGCACGGGGGCAACGGGAAGACCGAGCGGGTCCGGCTGTGCAACAACGGCTGGAGGAAAACGGCTGGGAGGTGGTGCGCCTCAAAGTCGTGCCCGACGACTTCGACGAAATCTACACCACCCTGCTCACATGGGCCGACCTGGAGCTGGCCCACGTGGTGTTCACCGTGGGGGGCACGGGCTTCGGCCCCCGGGACATCACCCCAGAAGTAACCCGCAAGGTAATTCAACGGGAGGCGCCGGGGCTGGCCGAAGCCATGCGCCAGGCCAGCCTGGCGAAGACCCCCTACGCCATGCTCTCCCGCAGTGTCGCCGGCATCCGGGGACGGGTGCTCATCCTCAACCTCCCCGGCAGCCCCAAGGCCGCGGTGGAGAACCTGGACGTGGTGTTGCCGGTGCTTCCCCATGCAGTGCAACTCCTCTGGAACGAGCCGGAGGCCCACCACCTCCACCAGCGCATGCAACAGGAACCCGAATCCCCGGACGCCCCACCTTCGGAAGACGCCTCCTCCATCCCCTCCCCTGAGGCATAGGCAGCCATGGCTCCCTACGTAGGCGTACGCTTCCGCTGTGCCGGCCCCCTCTTCCCCTACGCCACGCCCGAAGGCGTCGAGGTGAACCCCGGAGACTTCGTCGTCGTGGACACCCCCCGGGGGAAGCAGGTGGGCTGGGTGACCAAGGAATGGCAGGAACCCCCGGAAAACTGGAAAGAAGGCACCATCGTTCTGCGGGTGGCCACGCCCCGGGACCTGCTCCTCTGGCAACTGGCCCAGCAAAAGGGCCTGGAAGCCCTGGTCAACGCCCGGGCCCATACCCAGCGCCTGGGATTGCAGGGGCTTTCCTTTATTTACGTCGAGGTCTCCCTGGACCACCAGGTGTATACCTTCGAGTACCACGCCGAAGAAACCCCCGACGGCAAGGCCTGGCGGCGCTTGCAGGACACCCTGCAGCGGACCTATCCCAAGCGTCTCCTGCAGTTCCACCGCCTGGGCGCCCGGGATGCAGCCAAATGGGAGGGCGGCCCCGGGACGTGTGGCGCGCCCCGATGCTGTTCCCTGTTCCTTACGGACTTCCAGTCCATCCAAATCCGCATGGCCAAGGACCAACACCTCTCCCTGGCCAGCGCGGACATCACCGGCATGTGCGGGCGGTTGCGCTGCTGTCTGGCCTTCGAGCACGCGGTCTATCGGGAGCTGCTGGACGCCCTGCCCAAGCTCAAGAGTCGGGTGCGCACGCCCAAGGGCGAGGGCAAGGTGGTGGACCTCTTCCCACTGCAGGGGAAAGTGGTGGTGGAACTGCCCGACCGCACTCGCATCACCTACTCCAAGGAGGAAATCGAGTTCACCCCCCGCTGCCAGCTCTGTCCCAAACCCGCCAACGGCAACGGGAAAGCCAACGGCAACGCATAACCCCTCTCCACACCGAGGGACCCTCAAGACGAAGGAGGCGAGGTCAAGATGCGCACGCCCGTGGTGGCAGGCAACTGGAAGATGCACGGCACGGTGGAAGAGGCCCGGCACCGGGTCTGGGACATGCTCCAGCCCTTACAGGAACTCTCAGGGGTGGAGCGAGTCATCTGTCCGCCCTTCACCGCGCTGCTGGCCGTGGCCAACATGCTCATGGGCACGGACATTCGCCTGGGCGCACAGAACATGCACTGGGCCACCGAAGGGGCCTTCACTGGGGAAATCTCGCCCCGGATGGTGGCCGAATTCGCCCAGTACGTCATCGTGGGCCATTCGGAGCGCCGCAAGTTCTTCGGCGAAACGGACGAAACGGTGCGCAAGAAGGTGCGGGCGGCTCTGGACCACGACCTGACGCCCATCATCTGCGTCGGGGAAACCATCGGTGAACGGGAGACAGGCCTGACGGACCGGGTGGTCCATCAACAGGTGCTGACGGCCTTGGCCGACTGCTCCCCCGAGGAGGCCTCCCGGGTCATCATCGCGTACGAACCGGTGTGGGCCATCGGCACCGGGTTGACCCCTACACCTGAGGAGGCCAACCGGGTTCATCGCGAGGTGATTCGGGCCACCCTGGCGGCCCGCTTTGGGGAAGCCACGGCCCGGCAGGTGCGGGTCCTGTACGGCGGGTCCGTGAAACCCCACAACGCGCCGGGCTTCTTCGCCCAGCCGGACATTGACGGCGCGCTGGTGGGCGGGGCCAGCCTGGACCCTCAGGCCTTCGTGGCCATCGTCCGTGCTGCGGCCGAAGCCAAGGGGACGAAGTAGCCTGGACCCGCGCCGAAACCCCGCACGAACGAGGCATGGACCTATGACCCGCTGGACCGTTCTGGGCTCGGCCCATTCCGTAGCCGCACCCCACGCGGCGAACACGCATTTTCTGCTGGTCACCTCGCGCCGCGTGGTCCTCATCGACTGTCCGGGCCCCATGTTCCCCCGACTTCTGACTATGGGCGTGGACCCCAAAGGGGTGACGGACCTGGTGCTCACCCACTTCCACCCCGACCACGTCAGCGGCCTGGTGCTGTTCTTGCAAAACCTCTGGCTGGCGGGGCGGGAGGAAACCCTCCACATCTACGGCCTCGCGGATACGCTGGAACGGGCCCAACGCCTGCTGTCCCTGTTCCAGTGGGAGCGGTGGACGAGGACCTACGAGGTAGTCTTTCATCCGGTGGAGGGAGGCCATCTGGAACCCCTGTGGCAGGCCCCGGACGTACACCTGTACGGGGTCCAGATCTGCCACAGCATTCCCACCCTGGGCCTACGTTTCGTCTTTCCCGAAAGCGGCCGCGTCCTGGCCTACTCCGCGGACACGGCGCCCTGCGAACCGGTGGAAGAACTGGCGCGGGGCGCGGACTGGCTGTTCCACGAAGCCACTGGCGCGTTCGCCCACCACACCTCCGCGGCCCAGGCCGGGGAATTGGCTCGCCGGGCCGGTGTGCGCCACCTCTTCCTCGTGCATACCCCTCCGGACCTGGACGCACGCCGACGCCTGGAAGCCGAAGCCCGACAAACCTTCCAGGGTCCCGTCGCGGCCGCCTGGGACGGCCTGACGCTGGTGTGGGAGCCATGAACCGCGAACGGGCTCGTCGCCTCTGGCTCCTGGGCGTGCTCCTGTCCCTGCTGTGGTTGGGCGGGTGGTTCTGGACCTACCGCCAAAGCGCCCCTACCCAGCCCTCGCCCACGCCGACGCCCCTCCCCTGGGT
>WFVP01000369.1 GCA_015491595.1 Anaerolineales bacterium | reverse complement strand
GCCCCGTACTTGGCCGAAAGGTCAATGTAGAACTGGACGGCTTCAATTACCCGGGGGTCATCGAAGACCACCTCGGTGGGCGATTTCACGATGTTCTGGCCGTTGCCAATGGCCAGGGGTTGGAACAGCCAGTAGGGCCAGCCCGAAGGCCAGAGGATGCCCCATCGTTCGTCGGGGATGGTCAGCTTTTGGGCGGCCTCGGCCAGGGCCTGCCAGCTGTCAGGCGGTTCCAGACCTTCCTGCTCGAACAGATCCGCGTTGTAGTACAGGGTCACCACACTGCGCTGGAAGGGGATGCTCCAAATCTTGCCGTCGTAACGGGAATTGGCCAGGAACGCGGGGAAGAAATCGTCCAGGTAGGCCTGGCCGTCGGGAGAGGCCTGGATGAATTCGTCCAGAGGGATGATGTAGTCCGCGTTGATGAGGTCGAACAGGTCCACGGCCAGCATGACGGCCAGGGCCGGAGGCTTGCCACCGCCTTCGATGGTGGTCTGGATGGTGGTCTTGACGTCGCCGTATCCACCGGCGAAGACGGGCTTGACCTTGATGTTCGGGTTGGCCTTTTCGAACTCCGCGATGTACCCCTTGAGGATTTCGGAGATGGGCGCATCGACGGCCACGGGGTAATAGACCTCAATGGTGATGGTCTCCGCGGGTTCTTCGGCGGTCGTCGGTTCTTCGGTTGCGGCGGCCGGTTCCTCCGTCGCGACGGCTTGCTCTTCCGTCGCGGCCGGAGCCTCGGCGGCCTCCTGGGTGGGTGTGGCCTGCTTTTGACAGGCTACCGCAACCCATGCCAACAGCAGCAGGACAATCCACAGACTTCGACGCATAGAGTACCTCCAAAAAGGAACGGATGATGTGAGGACGAGTGGTTCCATTATACCCGGAACCCCCCTTGCCGATAGAAAACCGGACGCCCAGGATAAAGGCTTACGACGGCTCGTCGGGGACCTCAAGGCCCAACGCCCGGAGATTTCGGAAGACCTCGGGCGTGGACGTGAATTGGAATGCGTGCAGACCGACCCGCCGGGCACCTTCCACGTTCTCGGGCCGGTCGTCGATGAACACCGCTTCGTGGGGAAGGACACCCAGTTCCCCCAACATACGGGCGTAAATGCGCGGGTCGGGTTTCATGAGATGGACCTCGGCGGAGATGACCATAGCGTGGAACAGCCCGGCCAGGGGGGTGTGTTGCTCGATCCACTCCCGGAGGGTGATCCAGGCGTTGCTTAGAAGTCCCACCTTGTATCGTTGTCGGAGGTGTTTGATGAGTTCGACCAGGGTCATGTCAAAACGGTCGCCTCCCCAAAAGGCCCGCTCCATGGCTTCTGGGTCCGGATTGGGGATACCCAGCTCCGACGCCACGTAGAGCCAAAGGTCCCGGGGATGGAGATAGCCCATCTGAGCCTCGGTCCCTTTGGGTCCCTCCAAGACCAGGTATTCCAGTTCCTCGGGGGTCACCCCCCATTGGGCTGCGAATTCAGCCCGCGGACGGGGGTCTTCGGTGCGGATGAGCACACCTCCCAAGTCGAAGATGACGGCTTTCAAGGTCATGGGGTTCCTCCTTGCAAAAGGATGACGGTTTCACGGGGTGAAGTACGCGTCCTGAATGCGGCCCCAGAGGTCGGGAGGGAGCTGGTCGGCCAAGAAAGCTTTCAGTTCTTCGGGAAGAACGACCCGACCCCGATAGGCCTGCACGTAGCGGTGCATCAAGGCACGGAACCCTTCATCACCCAGGGCTTCGTGAATCTCCTGCCAAAGGGTCGCGCCTTTGAGGTAGGCCAGACTTCGGTAGTCGAAGTAGTCCCAGTATTCCCACAGGGGTCGGTCAATGGGTCCTTGTCCGGGCTCCAGTCCTTCCCAGTAGGCCGTCCACCACCAGGTCAGGCGCTGGGGGAGATAGGTCTGATAGTACAGCACTTCGCTGTAGGCGGACAGGGATTCGTCCATCCAGGGGCCTCGTCCGGGGTCGTTGTGGACCTGGGCGTACCACCACTGGTGGGCCACTTCGTGGACGGTGACCGCCGTGAGGCGTTCCTGGGGGTCGTCGAAGAAAAAGGACCGACGCACGAAGAAGATGCCGTCGTACTCCATACTGAAGGGGAAATCGCCCACCACGAACACCATGCGCTCTCGATGGTAGGGCCCGTAGTAGTCTTCGAACAGGGTCAAAGCCTGGCGGAGGACCTCCAGGAGCAGGTCTCCTTTGTCCCGGTCTCCGGCGAAGAGGTAGGCCTCCACCTGGACGGGTGATCCTCTTCGGGAGGGGACTTCCTGAACCCGTTTTTCGTACACGGGGCTGAGGGAGAAGACGGCCTGACGGGCACGCCGCACCTGGAAGCAGACCTGGAGCATTCCACTCGCTTCGTTCCTTTCGGGGCAGGGGATGGCCTGTCCGTTGTGAGCCACCTGCCATCCTTGGGGGAATTGGAGGCGCACGGTATAGTCGCCGATGGGATACGCCATGAATTCCCCAAAGGGCCAGACCTGGGGGAGGAGCCATCCCTGGCGGGGGTGATAGGCGGCTACGAGGAAGTGCCATTCCACTCCGTTGGTCTGGAGCTGCGTGTAGCCCTGAGCCATGGGTTTCGTCAGGTCCTCCGGCGTCGTTCGCAGGGGGCGCAGGCCCAGGAGGTATTGCAGGCGAAGGTCCAGGGTTTCGTTGGGCTTCAGGGGTGGGTCTATGGTGAGCCACAGAAGCCAGCGCTTCCAATCCCAGGTGAACGTTAGGGTGCGTCCTGGGGCTTCCACGGTTTCCAGGGTGATGAAGGATTGGGTCAGCGCGGGGGCCAACAAAGGAAGACGTTCCAGGGTCTCACCGGTGGTGTTCGTGTAACGCAAACGGTGCTGGACCACCAGGCGTTGCCAGTAGGGGGCATAGGTGACTTCCAGGTGGTGGCGCTGGTTTGCTTCGGGCCAGGAAGGCGTGGGCGTAAGGGTGGGCGAAGGCGACGGACTCACGGTTGCCGAGGGGCTGGGGGTAAGCCGGGACGTTGGG
>WFVP01000368.1 GCA_015491595.1 Anaerolineales bacterium | reverse complement strand
GCTTTACCACGAGAGTTCACCTCGGGCCCGCTGCTCCTGGGGGAGCAACGCGGCGTAGAGGAATTCGTGCACCGGGGTGGCCACGCCCGCCTCGCGTCCCAGGCGCACCACCACGCCCACCTGGGCCTCCAGTTCCGAAGGGCGACCCTCCAGGATGTCCCGTTGCATGGAAGCCATCACGTGGGGCTCCAGGCGGTCCACGAAGGCCATGGTTCGACGGACGGTGTCCTCGGGCAGGGCGACCCCCAGGGCCTGGGCCACGGCCACGATTTCCTCCATGGCCCGCTCCAGGAGTCGTCGGGTTTGGGGAAGACGGCGGATGACGCCCGCGGGAGCCCGGGTGACCGCGCCCACGCCACCGAACGCGGCGATGAAGGTGAGTTTGGCCCACATGTCCGCGCGGATGTCCTCCGAGAGCACGGCCTCCATACCGGGACAGGCGTTCAGCACCCGGTGCAGGCGCTCCACCCGGGGTGTACGCCGTCCGTCCAGTTCCCCGAAGGTGATGCGGGGTTGAATGCCCACGTGGCGGATGTGCCCCGGCCCGGCCTTGTACGCGGAGATGTGGCACAGGCCCCCCAGGACGGGTTCCGGCCCCAGCACCCGGGCCAGGATGTCCGGGGCTTCCACGCCGTTGAGCAGGGGAAGCACCAGGGTTTCGGGACCCACCAGGGGCGGTATGGCTTCGGCCGCTTCGGGAAGTTGCCAGGCCTTGGTGGCCACCAGCACCAGGTCCACCGGGCCCACTTCGCGAGGGTCATCGGTGGCCTGGACGGGGAAGAGGTGCACGTCCCCCAGGATGCTCTCCACCCGGAGGCCCTGTTCCCGGAGGGCCTTCAGGTGCTTCCCCCGGGCGAGGAACACCACCTCGTGTCCGGCCTGGGCCATCCGTCCCCCAAAGTAACCGCCCACGCCTCCTGCGCCTACCACGGCCACACGTAAACGGGTCGTGTTCGCGCTCATCGCTTACCCTCCTGGGGATTTACCGCCCCCGGTGCCGCCGCACCGTTGCGGGGTCCGTGCTCACGTAGAGGTCCGCGCCGATGTAAAGGGCGGGCCGGACCCGTTCCAAGTCCAGGGTCAGTTGGGGGGTGAAGGCTTCCTCCCGGCGGTGAACCCGGACGATTTCCCCCACGAACAGGTCGTGGTCGCCCACGGTGTGCACGGCCACCACCCGACACTCGTAGGCCGCGTAAGCGTCCCGGAGGATGGGGGCCAGGGCGTCGGGCATGGGGACTTCCTCGATACCGAAGGCCTGGAATTTGTCCACGTCCCGGCCCGAATGGCGGCCCACCCGGGCAATCAGGTCGGCCTTTTCCCAGGGGAGGAAGTTCACCGCGTAGGCCCCCGCCGCTTTGAGGAGCCCGTAGGTGAAACGCTTGGGGGAAACCAGCGCGCCGTACAGGGGCGGGTCGAAGGACAGCACCGAATGCCAGGCCATGGCCATGGCGTTCTTCCGCCCCTCATGGGCCACGGTGAGCACCGCGGCCACCGCAGGATAGAACTCGTAAAGTCGTGTATCCCCGACCATCGGACGTGGCTCCCTCCAGGGGATGAGGTCGGTATAAGCATACCTCAAGAAGCCGACGGCGGTCGGCCGTCGGCCTTCCGCATCATGCTTACCCCTTTACTGGCAGCACGAAGTCGTAGGGGAAGTCGGCCAGGGGTTCGGCCGCGCCGTCCTCCCGCACCAGCACCGTGTCCTCCACCCGGAAGCCCATGCCCTGTTCGGGGTAGTACAGCCCCGGTTCCACCGTGACCACCATGCCCGGTTCCAGGGGCTGGGTGACCCCGTTGCGCAGAGTGGGGGCCTCGTGGATGTCCAGGCCCAGGCCGTGGCCCAGGGAGTGGGCGAAGCCCACCTGGGTGTCCGGATGGGAGCGCAGGGTGGGGTGGCCCCGGGCTTCCAGGTAGTCGCACACCCGGTGGTAGGGGTCCTGGCAGGCCACGCCGGCCCGGATGTGGGCCATGCCCAGGCGGTGGGCTTCCAGCACCTGCTCGTACAGCCGCTGGGCCTCTTCGGGGGCGTGGCCCAGCGG
>WFVP01000367.1 GCA_015491595.1 Anaerolineales bacterium | reverse complement strand
GTCTTCATCAACAAGCCCCTGGGCGGACCCGATGACCCCGAGGCCCGCATTTATCCCTTCAAAGTGTTCCGGGGGAAGCAAGGCTATGACCCCGTGAACCAGGTGCTGTTGGTCCCCCATCTGATGCCCTACGATGCAGAGGACAAGACGGCCTTCTGGGCCTCCTTCCAGTGGGGGCCGGCTTTTGAGGAGGGGATGAAGGCCGCCGGGCTTCCCTACAGCGGCCAGTACGATTGGGTGGAAACCACGATGTACTGGCCTATCACCCACATGGTGGCGCCCAAAGAGCAGGCCGTCGCCTGCGAGGAGTGCCATACCCGGGGTGGCCGTCTGGACGACGTGCCCGGCATCTACATCCCCGGGCGTGACCGAGTGGCATGGCTGGACACCCTGGGGTGGACGGTGTCCGGTCTGACCCTGCTGGGTGTGGTTCTGCACGGCGGCATGCGCGTGGCCGTGGCCCTGCGGAAGCGACAGTGAAGGGCGCGGAGGAGGCCCGAAAGCAAGGGCCTCCTCCCCCTGGGTTTTCACTTCACGACGAGGAGGACCGGCATGCGACGGGTTTACTTGTACACACGTTACGAGCGCTTTTGGCATTGGACCCAGGCCCTGTTGCTCATCGGCCTGGGGCTGACGGGGAGCGAAATCCACGGCGTGTATCGGTGGCTGGGGTTCGAAAAGGCCTATAAGCTCCACACGTTGCTGGGCTGGGGTCTGGTGGTGCTGGTGGCCTTCACCATCTTCTGGCACTTCACAACGGGCCAGTGGAAGCAGTACCTTCCCACCACGGAACGGGTGGGGACCCTGATACGCTTCTATACCGTGGGCATGTTCCGGGGCGAGCCGCATCCTTACAAAAAGACCGAGCTTTCCAAGCTCAACCCCCTGCAACGGCTCACCTATTTGGGCTTCAAGTTGCTCATCGTCCCTGTGCTGGGGACCACGGGACTGCTCATGATCTTCTACAACCGCCTCACCGAATGGGGTCTGTCCATATCCCTGGGCGCCCTGGCCACCCTGCACACCGCCGCGGCCTTTCTCCTGCTGGCTTTCTTCATCCTGCACGTCTACATGACGACCACCGGGCACACGGTGTTCTCCAACCTCAAGAGCATGATTCTGGGGTACGAAGAGATTCCCTGGGAAGAACAGGTGGAGCAGATATAGCCCTGACGGAAAACTCACGCCACCCCATGCGCGCCAGGGCTGCCGATAACCGACGGCCCTGGCGTTTTTTGGTGCCCCCGTAAGAAGGTCGCGAGGCCCGCGAGGACCTTCCCAGGTCCTGTCTGAGACACCTTCTACCCCGCGGATACGTTTTTTGGACTTTTCCGTGCCTTTTTTCGCATCCTTTGGGGACAAACGTGATACATGTCACTTGTGTTCCCCCTCCCCTTTTGTTACCACTAATTGTGAAGTGTCCAAAAGAATTGTGTGACATGTAACGCCGTATGGGAAGGTTGCCAAGTTTTGGTGATATCTGGAGGAGCCGATGACGTATCTGGACCAAGAGGCCGTTTCCATTGATGTAGGGAAGCGCTTGCGCATGCTTCGGAAGTCTCGGGGGTTGTCGTTGCGGGCCCTGGCCCGGGCCAGCGGCCTTTCCGCCAATGCCCTGAGCATGATTGAGCGGGGGAAGACCTCACCTTCGGTGAGCACCCTGTATCGGCTGGCCGATGCCCTGCAGGTTCCCATCACGGCCTTCTTTGAGGTGAAGCCCGAGCGTCGGCCGGTGGTGTTCATCAAGGCCGGGGAGCGCACCCGGGTCCCCTTCGCTCGGGGCGTTTGGGAAGGCCTGGGAGGCGAGCAATTTACCGGACGGGTCGAGCCCTTCTTCCTGACCCTGGAGACAGGGGCCAGCAGCGGTCCCTTTCCCATGGTGCATACGGGGCATGAGTTCGTGATTTGCTTGCGGGGCCTGTTGGAGTACGAGGTCGAGGGCCAGCGCTACTTGCTGGAGCCGGGCGATTCCCTGCTCTTTGCGGCCCGGCTGCGGCACCGCTGGCGCAATGCCGGGACCACGGTCACCAACGCGCTGTTCGTGCTCTCGGGCTTCAGCGAGGGCGAGCAACCGGGTCGGTTTCACTGGCACCACACCCAGGACGGCGACGCATCCCCGGAGATGGACGCGGAAAACTCAACTGCATAAGGAGGCAGACAATGGCGAAAACGCTGCTTGTTCTTGGTGGTGGTACGGCGGGCACCATGGCCGCCAATCGGCTCGCACAAGAGCTGGACATGGACCAATGGCGCATCATCGTCGTTGACCACAGCAAGATTCACTACTACCAACCGGGGTTCTTGTTCATCCCCTTCGGCATCTACAAGGAGCGGGATGTGGTCAAGCCTCGGCGCACCTACTTCGCTCCGGGCGTGGAGTTCATCCTGTCGGAAATCGACGTTATCGAGCCGGATAAGAAGCGGGTGCGCATCAAGGCCGATGGCGGCCGGTACATCTCGTACGACTTCCTCATCATCGCGACGGGCACCTCGCCCCGCCCGGACCAGACGCCCGGGCTGCAGGACGAGCGCCTGTGGTACAAGGACGCCTTCGACTTCTACACCCTGCAGGGCGCGGTGCGGCTGGCCCGACGCTTGCGCACCTGGGAAGGCGGGCGCCTGGTTCTCAACATCGTGGACATGCCCATCAAGTGCCCCGTGGCGCCCCTGGAGTTTATCTTCCTGGCCGATTGGTACCTGCGGGAGAACGGCCTGCGGGACAAGACCGAGCTGGTCTTCGTCACCCCGCTTCCGGGTGCCTTCACCAAGCCGCGCGCGGCGGCCATCCTGGGGCACATGCTGGAGGAGCGGGGCATCCACCTGGTCACCGATTACTACATCGAGCGGGTGGACCCGGAGCGCAAGGTCATCGTGTCCTACGACGAGCGGGAAGAGCCCTTCGACTTGCTGGTGAGCATCCCGCTGAATATGGGCAGTGATGCCATCGCCCGTTCGGGTATCGGGAACGAGCTCAACTATGTGCCCACCGACCCGCGCACCCTGCGGGCCAAGGATTTTGAGGACGTCTTCGTCTTGGGCGACGCCACCGACGTGCCCACCTCCAAGGCAGGTTCGGTGGCCCACTTCATGGTGGACTCCTTCGTCCCCAACTTCCTGCGCTACATTGACGGCTTGGAGTTGCTGCCCACCTTTGATGGCCATGCCAACTGCTACATTGAGTCGGGCTTTGGCAAGGGCATCCTCATCGACTTCAACTACGACGTGGAACCCCTGCCCGGCAAGTTCCCGCTCCCTGGCTTGGGGCCCTTCTCCTTGCTCCAGGAGAGCGTGATTAACCACTGGGGCAAGATGCTCTTCCGCACCCTGTACTGGCACGTACTCATGAAGGGCCGACGGCTGCCCATGCCCGCGCAGATGATGATGGCCGGCAAATGGAGCTGAAAGGAGGCGCGACATGGCGGAGACCACGATGAGCGCAACCCCCAACCTGGACGCGGTGAAACACGACGGCCTGGAGGCCCTGAACGCCAAGCTGGACGCCCTGAGCCGCCAGATGGAGTTCCTGGTGGAGCAGGTGGAGGAAATGCGGCGCCAGCGGGAGTTCTGGTCGGATTTGGGCCGCGACCTCTCCACCGTGGCCGAGGACGTCTACATGCTGGCGGTGGAGCAGCTGGAAGAGGCCAGCGACCACGTGCAGCTGGAGGACATCTGGCGCTTGGGGTTGCGGTTCTTGCAGAACATCCGGCTGCTGGAGCAGTTCCTCCAGGAACTGGAAACGGTGCACGACCTGATGCGGGACATGAGCCCCGTTGCCCATGACGCCTTCGTGCTCGCGGTGGAGAAGCTGGACGAAATGGAGAAGAAGGGGTATTTTACGTTCATGCGGGAAATGTTGCGTCTGCTGGATGCGGTGGTGACTCAGTTCTCCGCCGAGGAACTTCGGGCCTTGACGGAGAGCCTGGTGTCCCTGGCCGCCACCCTGAAGCAACTCCTGCGCCCTGAGATGGTCGCTCGGGTGCAGCAATTGTTGACCGCTTACCAGCAGGCCTTGGAGGACCCCGAGGGTCTGGAGACCTCCACGTGGGCCCTTGTACGCCGGATGCGTGACCCCGATGTGCGTCGGGGGCTGGCCCTGAGCCTGCAATTCCTCAAAATTTTGGCGCAGAGCGCTGCGCCGGCCGAGACCCCAACCGAATCATCGAAATAAGGAGGTGGACCATGCCCGTACGACAATTTGGTGCGCTGCAACTGGAAGTGGACAACGAAGGCTACCTGGTGAACCCCAAGGACTGGACGCCGGAAGTGGCCGAAGCCTTCGCTAAGGAGGAAGGCATCGAACTGACGGACCGCCACTGGGAGGTCATCAACTTCGTGCGCAAGTACTACGAGGAGCGGGGGCAATCCCCCACCATCCGCCAGATTACGGTGGGTGCAGGCATCCCCACCAAGGAGCTCTTCAAACTCTTCCCCGGTGGTCCGGCGAAGAAGGTGGCCCGCATCGCGGGCGTGCCGAAACCGGCCGGGTGCATCTAAACGTGGACCGCTCAAGGCGCGCCGTGTTCCCCGGGGAACGCGGCGCGCCCACCGAAGGCCGAGGGCCAAAGAGGAGGTGACCTATGTCCGAGAACCGCAAGATGGCCTTCATTTGCTCCAAAGGGAACCTGGACATGGCCTATCCCGCGCTGATTATGGGCTGGGCGGCCCTGGGCGTGGGGGTGGACGTGACCATTTTCTTCACCTTCTGGGGCCTGGATTTGATTCGCAAGAGTCGGGTGGACAAGCTGGGTCTGCCCCCCGTGGGCAACGCCAGCATGCGCACCGGCATGATGGGCTTCCCCTTTGACGTGGGCATTCCCCAACTGGTTGGGGTGCTTCCGGGCATGACGGCCTTTGCTACGGCCCTGATGAAGAGTAAGATGGAGAAGCTGGAGGTCCCCTCGGTGCGAGAGATGTTGGAGATGCTTCACGACGCCGGGGCCAAGATGTACGCGTGCAAGATGACCGTGGACATGGCCGGACTCAAGAAGGAGGACTTCCTGGATGTGGTGGATGACATCGTGACAGCCACGGAGTTCATCGAGATGACGGAAGGTGCCCAAATCGTGTTCATCTAACAATCCCGCATCCATCCTCCTTCTAAAGCAGAAGCTGCAGCGGACAACGCCGCTGCAGCTTCTGCTTTTTCTGAGCCCGGTTGACGCGCCCGAGGATGCAGGGGACACAATCACCCGCCCTGGCCCTGGTTGGGCCGATAGGGAACCGGGATGTACTGCACCGCGGGGCGCAATTGGGTGGGTTGGGGATACAGGGCCATGAGCTGGTACACCTCCATGGGCATGTCCGTGGACACGGGCAGCCCCATGGCCTTGGCTTCGTCCACGAAAATGGGGTAATCGTGGGTCCACGTACCGGTGGCCAGCTTGTGGGCCAGGTCCCGCGCTTTGTCCTCGTCCATCTTGTCCCGGAGCAACTCGAATACGAAGGCTTCGACCTGCTGGAGGGCCTTGCGGCTGACGTCGGCCAGGATGAGGGTTTCGTCGTCGATTTGGTCCTTGGACTTCTCTTCCAGGACCTTCACGATGGACGCTGCGGGGTACTGGCCCAGCTGGGGGTCGACCGGCCCCAATACCGCGTTGGGGTCCATCACGATTTCATCCGCGGCCAGCGCGATAAGGGTGCCGCCGGACATGGCATAGTGGGGCACGAAGACCGTGACCTTGGCGGGGTGCCGCTTGAGCGCGCGAGCGATTTGTCCCGCGGCCAGCACCAGGCCGCCCGGTGTGTGAAGGATGAAGTCAATGGGCACATTGGGGTCGGTGAGTTTGATGGCACGCAGCACCTGTTCCGAGTCGTGGATGTCAATGAAACGGGCCAGAGGGAACCCCAGGAAGGACAGGGTCTCCTGGCGGTGAATCATGGCGATGACCCGGCTGCCCCGCTTGCGTTCCAGACGTCGGATGAGGCGCATGCGCTCGGATTCCAACAGGCGTTGCCGCAGAACGGGCTGGAGCGAGGCGATGATGAAAAAGAGCCAGAACAAATCCCAAAAGCTCATGTCGCTCGCCTCCCAATCTGGGGTTATCTTACTTGGATTTTACCACCTCGGGTATAATCAGGGCTACCCTATGAGCTGGAGGGTACGCTTTATGGGAGAGGAAAGGCCCCTGCGCATCTTGTTCGTCTGCCTGGGGAACATCATCCGCAGTCCCCTGGCCGCAGCCCTGTTCCGCAAGATGGCGCAGGAACGCGAGGTAGCCCACAAGTACGAAGTGGATTCCGCGGGGCTCGGGCCTTGGCACGTGGGGGAGCCCGCCGACCCCCGCATGCGCCGGGTGGCCGCCAGACACGGCGTGGTCTACGACGAGCACCGGGCCCGGCTGTTTCGCAAGGACGACCTGGAAACCTTTGACCTCATCCTGGTCATGGACCGGGATAACTGGGCGCGCATCATGAGTATTGCTTCCCTCAACCCCGAGCATCGGGCCAAGATTCGCCTTTTGCGTGAGTTCGACCCCGAAGGCGGTCCCAACGCGGAGGTGCCGGACCCGTATTACAACGGCGTGGAAGATTTCGAACGGGTATATCGCATTGTCGAGCGCTCC
>WFVP01000366.1 GCA_015491595.1 Anaerolineales bacterium | reverse complement strand
GGAGATGGCCGCCATCTCCCGGGAAAGGCTCTTGCAGGCCAGCTTCAGGGCCTCCCGGCCCTGCTCGGTCCACTGCACGTAGCGTTTCAGGCGGCGGTACTGTTCCGGCGTGAGCTCGTCTTTGGCGCTTTCCAGCCAGCGGTCGAAGGGCCGCAGGAATTCCCACCATTCGTCCAGGGTCTCGAACCGCCCGCACCAGGGCTTGAGCTTTTCTAAGAAGGCCAGCAGTTCTTCCCGCAGTTTTCGGCGCCGCGAGGCTTCCTCCTCCTCCTGGACGGATGTTTGCATTTGCTGAGATTTTTCTTCTGATGGAAGGGGTGGGGAAAGAGACATTTTCCCTGCTCCCGATCGGGGTGTTTCCAGTATACCGAAAATTGCCCGCGGTCAGTATCGCGCCTTTTCCTGCTTACTGTGACTAACATCAGGCAGCCGAAGCTACCGCCCCGTGGAGGGGTTTCCTACCGGCTCTCGCCTTCCCCCTGTGGGTTCTGTATCGGTTCCTGGGTGCCTGCGATGCCGCCCGCGTGGCAGCGGGTGCACAGCACGTTTTGGTGGCAGGTGTAGCACACCTGGCCGCCCCGCTTGCGGTACTCCTCCGCGTGGGTGTAGACCATGTCCGGTGGGTGGGAGAGGTTATGGCAGGCGCCGTTGTTGCAGAATCCCTGACCGTGGCATTGATAGCATTCCTGGCGCTCGTCCTCGGTGACGGAGCGATGTTCGATGGTCCAGCGGAAGTCCGCGTGGCTCTCGGGCACCGGGCCCACAATCACCGGGGCCTCCACCAGGAGTTCGTCGCCCCTGGCCACGATGGGCACGGTGTGACACAGGTTGCACTTCACGCTGATGGCGTCCTTCACGTTGCCCGCCTCGTCCACCTGCACGTGCTTGCCGTCGTGACAGCGGAAGCAGCCCAGGAAGGGGTCGTGATGGCCCAGGTTATCGGGATAGGTGCGCCAGTTCAGGCGCATGTCCGGGAACTGGGTCTCCCGGAAGAGGCGCTGGATTTCGCGAATGGCCTGTTCGATTTCCTGGCGCCGGGTTTCGTACACCTGGGGGTAGTTGGTGCGGTAGAAATCCCGCAATCCCTCGATGGCCTGCAGTCCTTCCTTTTCCGTTTCGTACAGGGGAGTGAGGAGTTCCACCGCCTTGGCCCGGATGTAGGGCAGGTCCCGGGAGATGCGCCCCTGGGCAATGGCCCTGTCCACCACGTCCTGGGGCTGGGGGATTTCATGGGCCGCGCGGTTGTGGCAGTCGATGCAGTCCATGAGGCGCACCCGGCCCTCCTCCCAGGCCTTCTCCACGAACGCGGTACGGGCGATGTTGAGCATGTCCCGAGAGAAGTACTCCTTCATGGAGCCGTCGGGCTGGCGCACGCCCACCCACAAAATCACCTGCCGTTGGTCGTCCGCGGGGATGTAGTACACCTCGTTGGTCACGTGCCAGTGAATGCCCTGGGTGACGCCGGTGCTCTCCTGCCAGCCACCCATCTTCAGGATGAGAGAGATTTGTACCGGCGTGTTCTCCTCGTTGTTTTCATAGCGCCGGATGTGCTTGATGATGTTGTCGTTGAAGCTCCAGGGTGCATGGCACTCTTCGCAAATTTCCCGGGCGGGCCGAAGGTCCTCAATCGGGCTGGGGATGGGCCGATGGTAGGTGTTCGTCAGCACCATGTAGATTTCCCGCAGCCCGTCGATTTTCGACTTCACCCAGAAGGACGCGCCCGGACCGATGTGACACTTCACACATTCCACGTTGGCGTGCAGGGATTCCTGGTGGCGGACGTATTGGGGATTGACCGTGTGGCAGGTGGTGCCGCAGAACTCGATGCTTTCCGTGTAGTGGTAGGCCTCATAACCGCCGATGAGCATCAAGATACCGGCGATGGTCAGCAACGTGAGGAAAAGAAAAAACTTGCGACGTTGCCGCGGGTCGTTCAGGTCGATTTGAATGCGAGGCCATCGAGGACGCTTCCAGCGGGGAAAGGGGATGCGCCATCTTCGCCGCTTCTTGCGCTGAGCGTTGGATTGGGCTGCCTCCGCCATACAACACCTCCATCACGCGGGCCCTTCGGTTCATCGGCCCTTACTTCGGCTTCGCCCACGGTTCATCCCCACACAAAAACCGTTGTCTTCGTGTCTTACATTACGATGATAACAGTCAACCTGTTACCTCACCCTCGATTGTAACGCCTGACGGAGGTGACATAAGTCACATCTTCCCCGCCCGGAGAAGACGGACAGCAGGGGATATGGAAGGAAGCGCACGTAAGGGGAGGGCTCTGGAGGCTTCAGGACTTCCGGCGCCACACCGTGCCGTGGGGGGTGTCCTCCACCTGGATGCCCAGGCGGGCGAGGCCGTCCCGGATGCGGTCGGCCAGGGCCCACATCTTCTGCCGGCGCAGTTCCTGGCGCACTTCCAGGAGGAGGTCCACGAAGGGCGCGATGTCCCCCGTGGCCGGGCCTTCCGGCGTGAGGGTGAGGCCGAAGACGCCGGCCAGTTCCAGCAGGGTGGCCTGGGCCTTGCGCAGTTGCGCGTCGGTGGCGCCCGCGTCCCGGGCCTGGTTGATGTGGCGCACCAGGGTGAAGAGGGCGGCCAGCGCGGCCGGGGTGTTGAAGTCGTCGTCCATGGCTTCCTCGAAGGCCCGGCGGGCTTCCTCGGCCTGGTGGTTCAGTTCGTGCACCCTGGCCGCGTCCAGGCCCGGCGCCTGGGGGAAGGCCGGCCGCATGCCGCCCCGAAGGCGTTCCAGCGCGGCCTCGGCCTGGTGCACGGTGGCTTCATTGAAGAGCAGGGGGCGGCGGTAGTGGGATTGCAGCACCATCATGCGCAGCACGTCGGCCTCGTGCTCCTTGAGGAAGTCGTCGATGGTCACGAAGTTGCCTTCGGACTTGGCCATTTTCGTGTCGCCCACCATGAGAAGGCCGTTGTGGAGCCAGTAGCGCACGAAGGGGGCCTTGCCCGTGTAGGCTTCGCTCTGGGCGATTTCGTTCTCGTGGTGGGGGAAGATGAGGTCCTGACCGCCGCCGTGGATGTCAATCTGTTCCCCCAGGTGGTGGATGTTCATGGCCGAGCACTCGATGTGCCATCCGGGGCGTCCCGGTCCCCAGGGAGAATCCCAGGATGGCTCGCCCGGTTTGGCCGCTTTCCAGAGGGCGAAGTCCGCGGGATGCTTCTTGCGGGGGTCGGGCTCGATGCGGAAGCCCTCCTGCAGGTCCTCCAGCCGACGGCCGGAGAGTTTGCCGTAATCGGGCTTTTGGGGCACGTGGAAGTAGACGTCGCCGCCCTCCAGCACGTAGGCGAAGTTCTTCTCGATGAGGCCTTCCACGATGCGCACAATCCAGGGGATTTCCTGGGAAACCCGCGGTTTCACGTGGGGCTGCAGCAGACCCAGTTCCCGGATGTGCCGTTCGAATTCCTCGATGTAGTGTTCGGCCAGGGCCATGGGGTCCTCGCCCAGTTCCCGGGCCCGGCGGATGATTTTGTCGTCCACGTCGGTGTAGTTCATCACGTGGCGCACGGTGTAGCCCCGGTACTCCAGGTAGCGCCGGATGATGTCGTAGACCATGACGGACATGGCGTGGCCCAGGTGGGCCTTGTCGTACACCGTGGGGCCGCACACGTACATGCGGACCACGCCGTCCTCCAGGGGCTGGAAGGGTTCTTTCCGCCGGGTCAGGGTGTTGTACACCTGGATGGCCATGGTCGTCTCCTCCCGAGGGCGAGGGGTTGGGGGATACCTGCGGCTCCGAAGCCGTGGGTCCTTCCGGGGTCTCCATAGGCCGGGCGAAGATGATACGGCCGCCCTGGGTGGGCAGCACCTTGGTCACCGAGACCTGGATGGTCTGGCCGATGTAGGGACGGCCCTGTTCCACCACCACCATGGTACCGTCTTCGAGGAAGGCCACGCCCTGGTCCGCGCCCTTGCCCGCCTGGACCACGTCCAGGGTCAGGGTATCGCCGGGGATGACGGGTACCTGGAGGGCCTGGGCCAGTTCGTGGAGGTTGATGGCCTGGACCTTGTGCAGGCGGGCCACCTGGGCCAGGTTGTAGTCCGTGGTGATGATGGGCGCCTCCAGCCGTCGGGCCAGGCGCACGAGTTTTTCGTCCACCTTGTCCGCGTCCAGCACGTCCACGTCGGAGATGAGCACGCGGGGGCGCTGGAGTTGCTGCAATTCCGCCAGGTTCTCCAGGCCCCGGCGTCCCCGACGGCGCTTGTGGGGTTCATCCGAGTCCGCAATGGCCTGGAGTTCCTGAAGCACGAAGCGGGGGATGAGGAGGATACCCTGGGGGAAGCCCAATCGAGCCAGGGCCAGCAGGCGGCCGTCGATGAGCGCGCCCGTGTCCACCAGGTAGTAGGGCTCCTTGGGGGAGAGGCCCATGCTGCCTTCGTACCGGCCTTGCAGCAGGGCCCATACGTCCCGCTGTCGGGTGAGGAAGAGCATCACGCTGGAATAGGTGATGAGGCCGGTGAGGATAGGCGCAGCCAGGCCCCGTACCCAGGGCAAGGGGATGAGCCACAAGGGAATGCTGAGCAGAGCAC
>WFVP01000365.1 GCA_015491595.1 Anaerolineales bacterium | reverse complement strand
GTACTTGTCCACGATGGGGTGTTTGGCCAGGGCCAGGATGATGGGAGGGACCAGATGCATGCGGGTGATGCGATGCTTCTCGATGAGTCCCAGGAACAGTTCCAGGTCGAAACGCGGTATGGTGACGATGGTCGCGCCCTTGTAGAGGGCAAAGTTCAAAATGACGGTCATGCCATAGATGTGGTAGAAGGGCAGCACGCCGATGAGCACGTCCTTTTCCGTGACGGGTTCCACCTCCGCGCTCTGGACGATGTTGGCCACCAGGTTGTAGTGGGTGAGCATGACGCCCTTGGGTAGCCCGGTAGTGCCACTGGAATAGGGCAGGGCTGCCAGGTCTTCCTTGGGATTGATGGTCACCTGAGGCGCGGGAGCCTGGGTCTGAAGCAGGCCCATAAGGGGAGTGGCGCCTTCGGCTTCCCCAATGACGAGGATTTCCTCCACCTGGGTGCCTTCCAGGGCTTCTTTGACCCGTTCCACGAAGGGCGGGATGGTGAAGATGAAGCGGGCATTCGCGTCTTTCAGCTGATAGTTGAGCTCTCGGGGAGTGTACAGGGGATTGATGGTGGTAACCGTCCCTCCTGCAGCCAGGATACCGTGGAAGACCAGGGCATATTCCGGCAAGTTAGGACTGAAAATGGCCACCACCTCACCCTTTTTGAGGCCCCGTTCCGCCAGGGCTGCAGCCAGTCGCTGGACGCCACCGGCCAGTTGCAGGTAGGTCAGCGTGCGCCCGCTGGGTCCGTCGATGAGGGCGGGTTTGTCACCCATTTCTTGGGCCCTTTGCAAGACAAAACTGTGGAGGGGAACTTCCGGGATGGTAACCTCACCATAGGGACTTCGGTAAATCATCGGACTCCTCCTCATGAAGGATGAAAATGCGCCTCCCGCTATCCGCCATTGCACGTCAGTTGGTTTGTTGGGCCAGGGAGCCGTCCAACCCCAACTGGGGGGCCACCCGACGCATGGCTTCGATGACGTTCCCCACGTGCTCCCACAAGTCCAGGCCCAGGGCTTCGACCGCTTCCTCAATTTCCTCTCGATGTACGCCCGCGGCGAAGGATTTCTCTTTCCACTTCTTCTTGACCGATTTGACTTTGAGGTCGTACAGGGACTTGGAAGGCCGCACCAGAACCACCGCGGTGATGAGGCCGGTGAGTTCGTCACAAGCCCGCAGGGTCTTCTCCATCAAGGTTTCGGGCTGAATGCCCGTGCGTTCCGGCGCGTGGCTCAAAATCGCCCGGCAGATGACCTCGGGTACACCCCGCTGACGAAGAATCTCCACGCCCTTGATGGGATGTTCGTCCAGGTTGGGATGAATCTCCCAGTCGAAATCGTGCAACAGACCGGTGATGCCCCAGAGGTCTGGGTCCTCGCCAAATTTTTCCGCGTAGTAGCGCATGCAGGCTTCCACGGCCAGAAGGTGGCGTTTGAGGGAGTCGGTTTTGACGAATTCTTCCACCAGGGCCCATGCCTGTTCGCGGTTCATGTCACGGGTCCTCCGCGATGTGGGAGTGATGTTTCGTTGTGGTGTGTGGCTCCGGGGTGGGTCCCGGAGAGCGGACAGGGATGGTACCTCTATTATACCCGCTTTTCAGCCCTCCACGACGAAATCGAAGGCCAGGAAGGAAGCCGTTCCGAACAGGATATTGTACACCACCAGGAGGTTCACCCAGGTACGGATTTCGCTCCAGGGGTTCCCCAGCAGGAACCCCTCAGAAGCCCGAACCGCGGCCACGATGATGGGCAGGATGAGGGGGAAGAGGAGGAGGGGGAGGAGGATGTCGCGCGTGCGGGCCTGAACGGTCATGGTAGCGATGAGGGTGCCCACCGCGATGTAGCCCACGAAGCCCAGGAAGATCACCAAAAGGAAACCGGGGTGCAGCAGGGAGACGTTGTACAGCGCGCTGTACACGGGAATCACGATGGCCGCGGTGATGAAAAGGAACACCAAATTGGCCAGGGCTTTGCCCAAATAGAGCGCCCCCCGGTCCACCGGGGCCAGGAGGAGGCCCTCAAGGCACTGATTCTCCCGTTCCATGCTCAGGGAGCGGTTCAGTCCCAGGGTGCCCGCGAAGGCGAAGAGGGTCCAGAGCACGCCCACGGCCACCCGTTGCTGGGCCCGGGGGTCGAATTCCAGGGCGAAGTCGAAGATGAAAATGACCAACAGGGCGAAGGTCCATTGCGCGGTGAGGATTTCCCGACTGCGCCATTCGGCAATCAGGTCCTTGAGGAAGACGGCCCAGGCGGCCTTCCAAAATGAGGTTCCGGTGTTCATACGCGCTCCTCAGGCACAGGGGTCGTGACGTGGGTGTCGTACCAGTCCTGCAAAGTCTGGATGGTGAGCCCGTGGTTGGGAAGCGAGGCGGTGATGCGCCCGCGGTGAAGCAGGTCGAACCGCGTGGCCAGGGGGAGCACGCGGGGGAAGTCGTGGGAAGTGAGGATCAGGGTGCGTCCTTGTTGGGCCAACTCGTGCAGAATGTCCGTCAGCGTCGCCGCGCCCTCCTGGTCCAGGCCGGTGAAGGGTTCGTCGAAGAGAAGCAATGGCGGGTCAATGAGGAGCACCCGGGCCAGGGCCAGGCGCTGCTGCATACCCCGGGAGAAGGTGCGCACCGGGTCCCGACGCCGGGCGAGCAGACCCACCTGTTCCAGCAGGGCATGGATGCGGGTTTCGGCATCGGGCACCTGGTACAAACGGGCGAAGAAGCGCAGGTTCTGTTCCGCGCTCAAGTCAGGATACAGGAAGGTGGCATGGCCCAGGTAGCCGATGCGTTGCCGGGCCTGGGTGGCTTCCTGGGGAAGACGGGCACCGGCCACGTGCACGCGACCACCCTGGAACCGGGTGAGGGTGGCCAGAATGCGGAGCAGGGTGGTCTTGCCCGCTCCGTTGGGCCCTAAAAGGACCACCACCTGACCCGACTCCACCGTCCAGTCCAGGCCGCGCAGGACCCAGCGATATCCAAAGCGTTTCATCAAGCCGCGCACGTCCACCATCAGCGATGTCATGTCGGGTACTCCTGCGGGAAAGAAAAAAACGGGGCGACATATGTCGCCGCCCCGAAAAGATTCACCGGTGGATGGCTTCGTCCGAGTCGAGCCTCCAGGGTGCGCTTGGATAATACGGCCGCGAGGAAGAGGTCATGAGGATGTTGGCTCATTCAACGGGCTCCATAGGAGATGTCCAGGATTTTGACCTGGATGGCGCCGGCGGGGGTTTCCACCGTGACCACTTCGCCTTTTCGTTTCCCGATAAGCGCTCGACCCATGGGGGATTCGTGGGAGATTTTGCCGTTGTGCGGGTCGGCCTCCGTAGGACCGACGATGAGGTACGTTTCCGGCGGATAGCCGTCTTCCTGAATGGTTACCCGAGCCCCCAGATCGACCACGTCCTTGTGGGTGGTTTCGTCGATGATGACCGCGTAGCGCAGAATGGTTTCCAATTCTTGAATGCGCCCCTCAACGAACCCCTGCTCTTCTTTGGTGGCAATGTAGTCCGCGTTCTCCGAAAGGTCCCCCATCTGAATCGCCGAGCGCAGACGTTCGGCCAGTTCTTTTCGCTTGACGGTCTTCAGGTATTCCAGTTCCTGTCGAAGTTTCTCATATCCCTCACGCGTGAGATGGAACGTGGGCTTCTGGTTGTTGTTCTTGCGACTCCGCCGCGCCATGGTTTCCCTCCCGTCACCCAAAATCAAAAACACATCCACTTCTCGCCATTTCTCCCGGGCGAGGGGCTTTCCCCATTGTACGAGTTTTCGGGAGGGGGAGCAAGATGGCATTTGCGTGAGTCCCTTTCCCTCGCAGGTCCCACATTCTCCCCACCGAAGGCGCCAGAAGCGCGTACAATAGGGGCAACGCATTTCCCCGGTGGGAGAAAGGGTCCATGCTGGCGAAACGCATCATTCCATGCCTGGATATTCGAGACGGGCGCGTGGTCAAAGGGGTGAAGTTTGTGAACCTGCGGGACGCGGGCGACCCGGTGGAGCAGGCCAGGCGGTACGAGGCCGAAGGCGCGGACGAGTTGGTCTTCCTGGACATCTCCGCCACACCCGAAGGGCGGGCAACGACGGTGGAATTGGTCGCGCGCGTGGCCGCGCAGGTCTTCATGCCTTTTACCGTAGGCGGAGGCATTCGCACCGTGGAGGACATTCGGCGACTGCTCCTGGCGGGTGCAGATAAAGTGAGCGTCAACTCGGCCGCGGTGCGTCATCCGGATTTGCTCACCGAAGCCGCGGAGCGCTTTGGAAGCCAGTGCATTGTGCTGGCCATCGACGCCAAGCGGGTTTCGGGCCCGGGCGAGCCGCCTCGTTGGGAGGTGTACATCAGCGGTGGTCGGGTGCCCACCGGTTTGGACGCGGTGGAGTGGGCCGTGGAAGGGGTACGGCGAGGCGCGGGGGAGATTCTCCTGACCAGCATCGATGCCGACGGCACGTTGCAGGGGTACGACCTGGAACTCACCAGGGCCATCGTGGAGGCCGTTTCGGTGCCGGTGATTGCCTCCGGAGGTGCGGGCAAGCCCGAACACTTCGCCCAGGTGTTGCGGGACGCAGGCGCCGATGCGGCCCTGGCGGCCTCCCTGTTCCACGATGGCGTGCTCTCCATCCCCGACCTCAAAGCCTATCTCCATCGAGAAGGCATCCCGGTACGGCTGGTGGAGCCCGTTTCTGCGGGTTGATGCCCGAGGTCGAGTTCACTCGAAGGCAAGAGGAGGAAGGCATGGGCCTTTCCATGGACGACCTTCGTTTTGACGAGCAGGGTCTGATGCCGGCGATTGTGCAGGACGCGCGCACGGGCCAGGTCCTCATGCTGGCGTATATGAATCGCGAAGCCCTGGAGCGTACCCTGGCGACAGGGGAAACCCATTTCTGGTCCCGGAGCCGAAACACCTTGTGGCATAAAGGGGCGATTTCGGGGAACACGCAGCGGGTGGTGGAAATTCGCGTGGATTGCGACAACGACACCCTCTTGGTACTGGTCGAGCCGCGCGGGCCCGCCTGCCATACCGGGCACACGGCCTGTTTCTATCGCACCTTTCCCCAGGGGGAGTTGCGGGAGCGGGACACCTTCCCCCAGGTGCTCGTCCGTCCCGCAAAAGATGCCTGAGCTTCACCTCTTTTCCAAAAGGAGCGGTTCCATGGATGTCCTGACCGAACTCTATCGGGTGCTGGAGGACCGCAAGGAACACCCTCGCCCCGAATCCTACACCGCCCGTCTGTTGGCTCAGGGCCAGACGGAAATCCTCAAGAAAATCGGGGAGGAGGTCATCGAGGTGCTTTTAGCGGCCCAGTACCAGGACGACCAGCGGCTGGTCGAAGAAGTGGCCGACCTGACCTACCATGTATTGGTCCTGCTGGTGGCTCGTGGCATTCCCCTGGAGCGCATCGCCCAGGAATTGGAGCGACGGCGGCGATGAGGGTGCTCTTGCTGGACCTGGACGGCGTGTTGGTAGAACCCCGGGGCTACCGGGTCTCGACCCGGGCTACGGTGGCCTGGTTTTACGAGCAATGGGGCTGGCGGGCCCCGCTGCCCGATGAGGGCGATATGGCCGCCTTCGAGGCCTTTGGCATCACCAGCGAATGGGATATGGTACCCCTGATGCTGGCCTGGGTCGTGGAGGCCTTCCTGCGCCATTATGGGCCGGAGGATTTGCCGTCCCATCTCTTCCCCCCGGTGGACGCCCGTCCCCCAACCCGACGCATCGGCGTGCATTCCGGACCTTTTCGGGAGGTTCCTGCGCTCGTCGTCCCGTTCCTTCGTGAGGACATGGAGCCTGCCCAGGCCCTTTACCTGGCCTTGCAGGAACGTCCCGAGGAAACGCCGTTCCCCCGGCTGGCCCGTACGTCCTGGGCCGAGGGGCTCCTGAACGGGACGCGCGATGTGGTCCATGCCCCGACCACCTTCATCTTTCAGAACTACGCCCTGGGTTCGCGAGGTTTTGAAGAAACCTACGGCGTGCCGGCTCGGGTAGCCACGCCTTCCCTGCTGGCCCAGGAGGACCGTGCCTTGCTTTCTCCCGAGAGTGCGGCCGCGTTGTGGGCGGGTCATCGTTCAGGGCGCTGGCGGCTGACGGTCTTCACCCGACGTCCGACCCGGCCGCCCCAGGCGGGGATGGGGTATCCCCCGGAGGCCGAACTGGCCCTGGAGCGGGTGGGTCTTCCCCACGCACCGGTTTTGGGACAGGGTCACCTGGCTTTTTGGGCAGAAGGTCGGGACCTGAACTACGAGGCGGTCATGAAGCCCGCAGCCGTGCATCCGCTGGCGGCCCTGCTGGTGGCCCTGGGGGTCCCGTGGGAAGCGGCCCTGGACGCGGCGTACGCGTTTTTGCAGGACGCGGGCCCGCGTCCTGACCCGCCTGGAGGATGGCCTGCGCATCT
>WFVP01000364.1 GCA_015491595.1 Anaerolineales bacterium | reverse complement strand
GTGTGTGGACGATGGAATGGATGGCCCCTAACCTGTTCCCTGTGGCATGGATGAGCGTTTCCAGTACCTATGTGATACGCCTGATCCTGGAAGGTCTGCTCATCGGCGTCATCTACGCGCTCATGGCCCTGGGCCTGACGCTCATCTTCTCGGTGCTCAACATTGTCAGTTTCGCCCATGGCGAGTTCTACATGATTGGTGGGTACGTTGTCTATGTGTTGCTTAACAAATTCAAAGCCCTTCCAGGTCCGGCGGCCCTCATCCTGGCCGCGGTCGTGACCTTTACAATAGGTGCGGTTTTCGAACGTCTTTTCCTGCAACCTATGGCCAAGGGCCAGGTGGACCGTCCCAGTGAGTACGCCATTTTGGTCACCTTTGGTCTTTCCTTTGTGCTGCAGTACATCATGCTGGCCATCATGGGACCCTTTCCCAAAAAGGCGCCGCGGTTCTTCAGTTTTCCCAAACTGGAATTGGGCTTCCTGCGCACCACCCGTACGACGTTGTTCCTGGGCGAGATTCCCCTGCCTGGGGGACGCATTTTCGCGGCCGTCATCGCGGTGCTGGCCTTGATGGCGATTCTCTACTTCATGTACCGTACCTGGACGGGATGGGCCTTGCAAGCCGTCAGCCAGGACCGGAACGCGGCGGCCGTGGTGGGTATCAATCCCCTCAACATGAATACCCTGGCCTTTGCCCTGGGCGGCATGCTGGCCGGTCTGGCCGGTGCCGTGTTGGTCACGGTGTTCTCCTGGGTGCCCTGGGTGGGGGTTCCGGCTTCCGCCAAGTCCTTCGTCATCATCGTGTTGGGAGGTATGGGGTCCATCCCCGGGTCCCTGGTGGGCGGCTTGATTCTGGGAGTGGTGGAATCCCTGGGGACGGGCTTCTGGCCCAATCCGGCCACGGCGCAGGCTTACCGTGATGTCTTTGGCCTCATCATGTTCGCGTTGGTGTTGCTGGTGAAACCTACGGGCCTCTTTGGGAGGAAATTATGACCTTCCGCCGCATTTACGTGCTTTGGGTGCTCACGGGCGTCTTTCTGTTGGGCTTGTTGTTCTATCCGGTGCTGCCCAAGGTCAATTTGCAGTCCTACTGGCTGCTGGTGGGGATGACGGCTCTGTTCTACGCCATTCTGGCCTCCAGTTGGTCCCTGTTGGCCGGGTATACCGGTCAGTTCTCCTTCGCTCACATGGCCTTTATGGGCATGGGTACTTACGCGGCTGGCATTATGATTCGCGATTGGGGACTGACGCCCTGGATGGCGACTATCGCCGGTGTCCTGGTCACGGGGCTGGTGGGCTGGCTCATCGGGTACATGTGTCTGCGCCTGCGGGCCACGTATCTGGCCCTCTTCACCATCGCCTTTGCCGAGATTTTCCGCCTGGTGGTAAAGGCGGAAGTGAAAATCACCGGTGGGCCCAACGGCCTGGAGATGCCTCCCTATCAACGCCCGGAAGCCTTTGACCGGCTGATGAAGGCCATTCTCCCCTATTGGGATGCCAATCAATACGTGCCCGCGTACTACACCATGGCGCTGCTGTTCCTCCTGAGCCTGCTCTTCATGTTCTTCCTGGTGCGTTCTCGTTTCGGCCTGTTCTTCCGCGCCGTGCGGGAGGACGAAGAGGCGGCGGCGGCATTGGGTGTCCATGTGGTCAATACCCGGGTGCTGGCCTTTGTGGTGAGCTCTATGATTGCCGGTTTCGCGGGCATCGTTTTCCACCACTTCATCGGCCTGATTGTGCCCGATGAGATGATCATCGGCCGTATGAGCCTCATCATCGCCATGGCGGTCATCGGCGGGAGTCAGAATCTTATCGGCGCGGCTTTGGGGGCCATCTTCATCCACTTCGCCCTGGAGTGGCTGCAGCAAATCCCCATGCCCCTGCCTGTTCTGGAACGACTGCTCTTCCTGGAGAACTGGGGCTTCTCCGTTGACCTGCAGGCTGGCCTGCTGCGGACCAATGCCTGGCGCATGGTGGGTTTTGGTGTCTTGCTCATGCTGACCCTGCGCTTCGCGCAGAACGGTTTGATTTCGCCCATCCTGGACTGGCTGGCCCGTAAAGAGGCGGTGGAAGAAGTGGCCAAGCGGTTCCAGGCCCAGCGAGATATGGGCGCGGTGGACGCGGTGCAGCCCGTGACATCGCCTGCCAATCCCAAGGATGACCTGGAAGCGGAAGGAGAAAAGGCATGAGTCGGGCAAACGGTACGTTGAAGCTGGAAGTCCGTAAAG
>WFVP01000363.1 GCA_015491595.1 Anaerolineales bacterium | reverse complement strand
CGCCCGGGGCGTGCCCTGTCTGGGACCCGTGACCCAGGCCGGATGCAACGCGCTCTGTCCTTCCTACGCGCGGGGATGCTTTGGCTGCTTTGGCCCCATGGATTCGGCCAATCCCCTGTCCCTGAGTCGTCGTCTGGAAGACCTGGGCTTGAGTCGGGAAGACATCGTGCGAGTGTACCGCACCTTCAACGCTTACGCACCCGCCTTCCGCGAAGGGAGTGAAGCCTATGAGCAGGTCCGAGGGCACACGCGTCATTAAAGTCGACTACCTGGCCCGCGTGGAGGGGGAAGGGGCCTTATACATCCGTGCCCGACGCGGGCGCGTGGTGGATTTGCGGCTGGAAATCTTCGAGCCTCCCCGGTTCTTTGAGGCCTTCCTGCGGGGACGTCGTTACAGCGAAGCGCCGGACATCACCGCGCGCATTTGCGGCATCTGTCCCGTGGCCTATCAAATGAGCGCCTGCCAGGCCATGGAAAACATCCTGGGGCTCTCCGTCACCGGTCCCCTGCGGGACTTGCGCCGTATGCTCTATGCGGGGGAATGGATTGAAAGCCACGTCCTGCACATTGCCATGCTCCACGCCCCCGACTTCCTGGGCTACCAGAGTGCCCTGGAAATGGCCGGGGATTACCGGGAGCAGGTGGAATTGAGCCTGCGCCTGAAGCGTCTGGGGAACGACCTGGTGACCTTCCTGGGCGGACGGGAAATCCATCCCATCAACGTTCGGGTCGGGGGATTCTATTCCGTGCCCCGGACCGAGGAAATGCGGGCCTGGAAGCCCCGTCTGGAACAGGGGCTGGAATGGGCCGTGGCCCTGTTCCGCTGGGTCCTGGGCTTCGACTTCCCCGATTTCGAACAGGACTACGAATTCGTGGCCCTTCGTCACCCCGAGGAATACGCCATCCTGGAAGGCCGCCTGGTTTCCAGCAAAGGGATTGACGTGGCCATCGAGGGCTTCGACCGGGTCTTCGAGGAGTACCAGGTCCCTCACTCCAATGCCCTTCACCTCCGGGTGCGGGAGAGGGGTGCTTACATGGTGGGGCCCCTGGCCCGCCTCAACCTCAACCACGACCGCCTCACGCCCCTGGCCCGGGAGTTGCTCCAGGAAGTCCCGCATCCCCTCCCCTGGCGAAACCCCTTCATGAGCATCCTGGCCCGGGCCATTGAAGTGGTCCACGCGCTGGAAGTCGCGCTGGAGGTGGTGGAAACGTACGAGACCCCCGAGGCTCCGTATCGAGAAGTCCCGGTGCGCGCCGGCACCGGGCACGGATGCACCGAAGCTCCTCGGGGCATCCTGTACCATCGCTACACCATTGATGGAAAAGGCATCATCCAGGATGCCCGCATCGTCCCGCCCACCACCCAGAACCTGCACCAGATGGAACAGGACTTGTGGCAGTTCGCGCCCCAAGTGCTCCAACTCCCCAAGGACCGGGCCACGTGGTTGTGCGAGCAGGCCATTCGCAATTACGACCCCTGCATCTCGTGTGCCACGCATTTCCTGAAAATCCACGTGGAGCATGAACCCGACACGGCATGAGGCGAATCCGGCCCCCGGGGAATCGCCAGCGCCACAGGTTCTGGTGCTGGGATTGGGCAACCGGATGCGCCGGGACGACGGCCTGGGCCTCCTGGCCCTGCGCCGGCTGCGGGCGCGCCATGCCTGGCCCGAGGCGGTGACTTTTGTGGAGGGCGGCACCGGTGGCCTGGCCTTACTCCATCTCCTGGAGGGCAAAAGCCATCTCCTGGTGCTGGATGCCATCCAGGCGCCCCATCCCCCGGGCACCCTCGTCCAGGCCACCATCCAGGACCTGGAGCCCATCCAAGAACGTCCCCTGTCGGTACATCAACTGACGGGCGAGGACCTGTTGCGGTGGGCCCAGGCTCTGGACCTCCTCCCCGGGCACCATCTCCTCTTGGGTCTGGTCCCGGCCTCGGTGGAGATGGGAGAGGGTTTGAGTCCCCCGGTGGCGGCCAGCCTGGAGAACCTGGTCACCGCCGCGGCCCGGATTCTGGAACGATGGCTGGCGCTACCGCCCAAACCGGCTTGAGGGAAGGGAGAGGAAATTGATGCAGCGGCGGCTTCGCCGCTGCATCAATTGATTTTGCTTTCTGGGGAATGCGCCAGATGCATGAACTGCCCATCACCCAACGCCTTTTGGAAATGGTCCTGGAAGTCGCCCGGAAGCACGGCAATCAACGGGTGCGCGTCGTGCATTTGGTCATTGGGGAGATGACGGGGTACGTGGATGAAGCCGTCCAGTTCTATTTCGACATCCTCAGCCGGGGGACCCTGGCCGAAGGTGCACGCCTGCGCATCCATCGGGAACCCGGTCAGGCCCGCTGCCTGAGTTGCGGTCACACCTTCCCCGTGGCGCCCCCCTTACCTTTGGGCTGCCCCCAATGCAAAAGCCCCCGCCTGGAAATCACCGGCGGGGACGCATGTCGTCTGGAAGCCGTTGAGCTCGACGACACCCCTTGAAAGAGAAACCTGCCCCCTAAAGTTTTCCCAACAACGACCGACGAACGACGAATGACGACCGACGGTTAAATCCAAAACGCCTTCTTCAAATCGGCCACGATTTCCTCCACCGGGCCCTCGGTTTTGTTGCGGCCCAGGTCGAGGATGTACACGTAATCCGCGATGCGCAAGGCATGTCGGATTTCCTGGTCCACCAGGATAATCGTCTTGCCCTCCCGGTCCCGCAGGTCCCGGAGCATCTGATAGACCTCGCGCTTGAGCAGTTTGGCCAGACCCGCGGTGGGCTCATCCACCAGGATGACGTCGGGGTCGGTCATCAAAGTACGGGCCAGTTCGACCATGCGCTGCTGACCGCCCGAAAGTTCCCCCGCGGGCTGTTTGCGTTTCTCCCGCAAGATGGGAAAGCGCTCGAAGTTTTCCTCCAGTTTCCGACGCAAACGCTCCTTGTCGTTGCGGAAGGTCCACCCGCCCAGAAGGATGTTCTCTTCCACACTCATCCAGCGGAAAATGCTCATATGTTGGGGGATGTAGGCCAGGCCCAAACGGATGCGCTCGTGAGTGGGCACTCCCAGGATACTCTGGCCCTTGAGACGCACGTCCCCTCGATTCGGTTTCAAGAAACCGAAGATGGCCTTGAGCAGCGTTGATTTGCCCACACCGTTGGCGCCCAAAATCGTGGTGATTTTGCCCCGTTCGGCGTACATATGGACGCCCTGCAGGATGTTCAGGTCCTTGTAGTAGCCCACATACAGGTCTTCGACTTCCAGGATGAAATCACCTGAACGCTTGTGGCCATTGGTGGTCATTCCAGCCTCCCCAAAATGCGTCGAATTTGCTGTTTGATCATCGGTAATTCCTGAGTTACGACATGCCAGAGAATTTCCAGATTAAGGCCAAAGTAGTGATGGATGAGCCGATCACGCAAACCGGCCATGGCCCGCCATGGCACTTCAGGATAGGCTTCACGCACATTGGGTGAGAGTTGTTTTACTGCTTCACCAATGACTTCCAGATTGCGAATAACAGCATCTTGCGTTTTGGTGTCTTGCAAAAAGTCCTGCCAGGAAAGTCCAGCAATATATTGCTCAATACGTTCCACGGCCTGGTGAATATCTTCCAACCACAAGCGGTCAGGACGCTTGGACATCCTCTAAATGCTCCTCAATATTTTGTCTCACCTCAGCATACGGAATGGTTTGCAGACCTAAAGGGGTAAGCACCTCTACTGGACGTCCTAAAAGGTCCTCAAGATACATTACCAGCTCCACAAAACGCAGTCCGATAGGCTGTTCAAACTCGATATATAAGTCCACATCACTATCTGGATGCCAAGGTCCTTTGACAACCGAGCCAAAAAGCGCCACCCTCCGCACCCCAAAGGTTTTCCTCAGATACGGTAAATGTTGGCGTAATAACTGGCGGATTTGTCGTGGCTCCTTCATGACAACTCGCGCCCATTGAGTGTAAGTTCAATCTAAAGGATACCTCAAAGGATACCTCTGCGAAAGCAGGTGGTGAAGCGGAACCTTTGCTTGTTCGGTATTGGGTAAGCGTATCCCTAATACGCCCGGCGCAAGTCGTGTTCCTCCTCCTCGTCCCGGCCCAGATAGGCCTCGATGACGGCCGGGTCGTTCTTCACTTCTTCCGGCGGCCCATCGGCGATGATCTCGCCGAAGTTGAGGACCACCAGGCGCTCACTGAGGGTGAAGATGGACTCCATATCGTGGCTGATGAGGATGATGG
>WFVP01000362.1 GCA_015491595.1 Anaerolineales bacterium | reverse complement strand
GCTTACGCCCGTCCCTGGTGGTCCCGCCGGCGCAAGGACCTTGCCCGGTGTTGGGCCGCTTGCAAAGGGCGAGGGGCGTGGCTCGAACACCGCTTCCGACCGCGGCCCGGGACCTCCCCGCCGCCGGTCCGTCCCCGCCTCAATCGCACCCTGGTGGCCCTGGCCTGGGGCCTGGCCCTCCTCCGTTTGGCCCAGGTGAGCACGCCCGCGGCCATGGACGCGCATCTCGCCCGCACTTTCCCCGTGGCCCCCGTGGCCTACCTCAAGGCCTTGCGTCCACCGGGACGGTTGTTCAACAGTTACAATTGGGGCGGTTACCTGCTCTGGGCCTTGCCGGAGTATCCAGTGTTCATCGACGGACGCACGGACCTTTACGGGGACACCTACTTGCGTTTATGGGCTCGCGTGGTGACCGCCGAGCCGGGGTGGGAACGGGTGTTGTCGGAGTACGACGTCGGTGTGGTCCTTCTGGAACCTCATTGGCCCTTGGCCAAGGTGCTCCCCTACGCGGGATGGCGGGAGGTCTACCGTGACGACCGGAGCGTCCTCTTCCTGCGGCCCGAGCAGGGGCCCTATCCCGCACGGTGAGGCTGGTGTATGCAACGTCCTCTGGTGAGCATCGTGACGCCGTCCTTCAACCAGGCGGCGTACCTGGAGTGGACCCTGCGTTCTGTATTGGGACAGGACTATCCCTACATCGAGTACATCGTGGTCGATGGGGGGTCCACCGACGGGAGTGTGGACCTGATTCGGCGGTATGCCCATCGCCTGGCGTGGTGGATCTCGGAGCCCGATGAAGGCCAGGCCGACGCGTTGCGAAAGGGCTTTGCCCGAGCCCGGGGTAGCATCCTGGGTTGGGTGAATTCCGACGACATGCTGGCGCCGGGCGCGGTGCGGCAAGTGGTGGAGGTCTTTGAGAAGCATCCGGACGCGGGCATGGTGGTGGGGGAAGCCCTGTTCATCGACGCCGTGGGGCGCCCCTTCAACCATTATGTTCCCCACGTCCGCACCCTTGCCGACCTGATGGCCTTCGGTATCCTGCCCCAGCCCGCGGTGTTCTTTCGCCGCGAGGTCTACGAATCTGTAGGCGGAGTGGATGTCTCCTACCATTACCTGCTGGACCACCATTTGTGGGTGCGGATGGCCCTGGAGCGCCCTTGGGTTACGGTGCCCTGCATCTGGGCCTTTGCCCGCTTCCATACCGAAGCCAAGAACCTGGCCCAGGGGGTGGGGTTCGCACGCGAGGCCCGGCGCTTGATGGCCTGGATGGAGCACCACCCGAAAACCGCGCCCCTCTTCGCCCGGCATAGGCGGCGGATTCTGGCTGCCGGCTATCGGTTCATGGGCCGCTACCTGCTGGACGCTGGGCAGGCCCTGCCTGCCTTCACCGCCTACCTGCGGGCCTGGTGGTGGCATCCGAAAGAGGCCGCGCGAGAAAGTCACCGCTTCCTGTTTGCGGTGTTAAAGATGTTGGGCTTGGGTTTTCTGGGGCCCTGGTATCTACGCTGGAAACGCGGACAAGTCCCGCGCTCCGCCCAGGAGCGAGGTTGGTATAATGTGCATCGTCTCTACAGCCTCGTGGAGGCATCATGATTCCAACGGTGCATGAAGCCGGGCTCCGGGACGAAGCCGGTTGTTCCCGGAGTCCGGGGAAGACCACGGACATGGGATGGGGCCCCATCGGCGCCCAGGAGCACGGGACGGCGCGTCTTGGGCGCCGATTCTTTTTGCCCGGGCCGCGAAGGGCGGCCCAGGCGTTTTCCCGTGGAGGGTCGCGATGGCGGACGCGGAACGGGGGGACGGCGCGATGGTGGTGACCGGGGCGACTCATATCGCCTCTTCCCTTTGGGTCACGTTGAGTTCGGGGAGGCAACCCGCCCTGATGGCTCCCGCCAACGGGTTTCCGCCCCAGGTCTACGAACCCCTGGCCCAGGCCCTGGCTCCGGACCTGGGGCTTTGGGGCTGGATTCCCCGGCCCATGCGGGCCACGGAGCCGCCCCCGGAGGACCTGCACTGGTCCCATCTGGCCCGGGAATATGCGGACCATTTGGGCGACCTCGTGTCCCTGCCGGTCATCGGCCTGGGGCATTCCCTGGGCGGCGTGATGACCCTGATGGCCGCGGTGCTGCAGCCCCGGGCCTTTCGGGCCGTGGTGTTACTGGACCCGGTCATTTTCGAGCCCCGGGTGCTGTGTCACATCCAGCGCTGGCGACGCCGGGGCGCGCCGTTGGAGGGCGACTTTCCCCTGGCCCGCCTGGTGCGGGGGGCCTTGCATCGACGCCAGACCTTTTCCTCGCCCCCCGAAGCCAAGGTGCATTTCCGTTCCCGGGCGTTGTTCCGGAAGTGGCATCCCCGGGCCCTGGAGGCGTATGTGAGCCACGGCCTGCGTCCTCAACCCCAGGGATGGCGGCTGGCGTACGACCCTCGATGGGAGGCGGCCATCTTTCGCGCCGTGCCAACCGACGTCTGGAAGTGGGTGCGCCGCGTGCAGGTGCCCGGTCTGGTACTGTTCGGCCAGCACTCCGAAATGGGAACACCGGCTACCCGGGCGCATCTGGCGCGGTGGTGGCCCCAGGCCACGATTGAAGTGCTGCCCGACCAGGGGCACATGTTCCCCATGGAGGTGCCTCAGCAGGCGGCCGAACGTATTCGCGCTTGGTTGAAAACGCATCGCTACATTTGATGAGGAAGGCGTCATGAAGGAACAAACGACCACGGCTTCCCCCATGCGGGTTCAATTCCTGGGGACCGGCGGCGCGGAAGGGGTCCCCGTGGTGCAATGTGAGTGCGACCACTGCCGTCGCGCTCGCGAGGAGGGCGGGCGGTTGCGAAGGCGCCGCAGCGCGGTGTACCTCCGTCTGCCCCATTACAACCTCCTCGTGGGCGCGCCTCCCGAGGTGCGGGAGTACGTGCACAACTACCGCATCACCGAATTGCAGGGGGTGGTGGCGCTGAACAACGAGTTCGCCCATATTGGGGGCATCAAGGAGTTCGAGTACTGGCAACCGGCCTCGCTGGACTTCCTCAGCGTTCCCGCACTCTTCCGCCAGATTCGGCGGGAGTACTGGACGGAACGACTGCGTCGGGTGTTCTACGTCCTGCCCCTGTACCCCAACACGCCCATGTACCTGGGACCGGAGTTCCAGATTTGGGCCATGACCCTGTCCTCCCAGCCCGCGACCTTCGGGCTGATGGTCCAGATGGACCATCGGAAAATCGCCTTCTTGGGGCAGGCTCCGGTGGAACGTCTGCCGCGTCTGGCCTTGCAGCATTTGCGTGGTGCGGATGCCGTCGTGGTCGGTCTGCCCGCCCGGGCGCCGGAGGAGGACATCCAGCAACGCCTGCAGCACCTGCACCAGTGGGGTCAGGACCTCAACGTGGGCCAGGTGGTGCTTTCCCACGTGGGGCACCAGGCCCCGCCCCATGACACGCTGGAGGCCCTCGCGGCCGAGGTGGCCCCCAGCGTGCACATCGCATACGACGGTTTGGAGTTGGCCTTATGAAGGTGCGCATTCGTTTCCTGGGGACCGGTGCAGCGGAGGGGATTCCTGCCATTGGCTGCACGTGCGCGCACTGCTTGCGCGCCGCGCGGGAGGACGGACGGCTGGTGCGACGTCGTAGCGCCATCCTCTTCGAACTGCCGGGGTACACCTTGCTCTTCGACGCGCCCCCCGACATCCGGGAGATGTTGCAGGCCTACAACATCCAGCATCTGGACGGTATCTTCCTCTCCCATGCCCACTACGACCACGTGGGCGGCTTGCGGGAGTTCTTCCCCTGGCCCGAGTCCCTGGACTTGCTGGTGGAGCCGACGGTCTTCAAGCGCTTGCAGCAGGAGCTGCCTCTGCGGGACGAGTTGCGCAAGCACTTCTCCTACATCCCCCTCTATCCGGGCACCCTGGTGCCCTTCGTGCACTTCACCCTGACGGTGTTCGCCGTGCCGCATTCCGTACCCTGTTACGGTATCATGATTCAGGTCAATGGGCAGCGCATTCTCCACCTGGCCGATGCCGACCGGGTGTTCAGCAATTACGTGGCGGTGTTGATGCGCCAGGCCGATTGGGTCATCGTGAACACACCGTCCTTCCACGCGGAGGCCACCGAGTCCCATATGAGCGTGATGGAAGCCCTGAACATCAAGCGACGCCTGGGCTTCAAACATCTGGTGCTGACCCACATCAACCACTACAACTTCCCCCACGACGAGCTGGAGGAGCGGGTGGCCGGCGAGGAAGGCGTCATCGTGGCTTACGACGGACTGGAGCTCATTCTGGAGGACGGCGGACGCTGGACCCGCTCCTATGGGCATCCGGATTGGTCCGTCACCCGCCCTTGATGGGTCCCCGGACGAAAGGACCCCTACCGGACGAGGAGGCGATATGTCCTGGGTGCTTTACCCGTTTACGGCTATTGTCGACCAAGAGGAGATGAAGCGGGCCCTGCTTCTCAACGCGGTGGACCCCGGCATCGGCGGCGTGCTGTTGCGGGGCGAGCGAGGCACGGGGAAATCCACCGCGGCTCGGGCCCTGGCGGGGCTTCTGCCCCCGCTCCGGGTGATTCGCGGGTGTCCCTTTCACTGCGACCCCGACGCGCCCGATTCCTGGTGTCCCTGGTGCCAGGAGCGTCACGCCCAGGGCGTGCCGTTGGAGGAGGACCTCATCCCCACCCCCTTCGTGAACCTGCCCCTTTCGGTGACCGAGGACCGCCTGGTGGGCACGCTGGACATCGAACGGGCCCTCAAGGAAGGGGTACGGGCCTTCCAGCCCGGCCTCCTGGCTTCGGCCCATCGGGGGGTGCTTTACATTGACGAAGTCAATTTGCTGGACGACCATTTGGTGGACCTCCTCCTGGACGTGGCCGCGATGGGCGTCAACGTCGTGGAGCGGGAGGGCGTGTCCTTTACCCATGCCTCCCGCTTCATCCTGATTGGGTCGATGAACCCTGAAGAGGGCGACCTGCGTCCCCAACTTCTCGATCGCTTCGCCCTGGCCGTGGATGTGTCCACGGTGCGGGACCCGGAGATGCGCATGCGCATCATGGAACGGCATCTGGCCTTCAGCCAGGACCCGGCGGGCTTCCGGGCCCAATGGGAAGCGGAAGAGGAGGCGTTGCGGGCGCGTATCCTCCAGGCACGGGAGCGACTGCCTTTGGTGACGCATACGCCGCAGGACTTGGAGGCCATCGCCACGCTGGTGGCCCGGGTGCAGGTGCCGGGCCATCGGGCGGAGCTGGCTATCCTGCGCGCGGCCCGGGCCAATGCAGCCCTGGAGGGGCGCGACGCGCTGACCCAGGAGGACATTACCCTGGCGGCCGCGTTGGCCTTGCGCCACCGGCTCCGCCGAGACCCCCTGGAGCCCATGCCCGAGCCCCTGGATTGGGGGCGGCTGGTCCAGGAAGCCTACCGTCAGGCCCAGGCCGAGCCCGTGTGGCGCCCCGCCGAGGCAGGGATTGACGTAAAAAAAGACCTGCAGGGGTGACGGAGCAGGCTCCCCGAGGCCAGGGCTCCCCCGGGGAGCCGCTCCAGCCCCACCCCGGTCCCAC
>WFVP01000361.1 GCA_015491595.1 Anaerolineales bacterium | reverse complement strand
GAACAGGCCCGCCCATCCCGGCCGGTAAAGCCCCAGGCCCAGGAACAGCACCCACGCCCCCGCGGCCACGGGACCCAGGGCCACGCCCACGGCACCGCGCCAGGTGCGGCCATGCAACCGGGCCCGCAATCCCAGAGCCAGGAGGAGCACCAGGGCGCCCCACCATCCCGGCCATCCGCCGTACAGGCCCATCAACGCCAGGACCAGGGCCAGGGTCCAACGGCGCCGGCGGAGGGCAGCCAGCGCGAAGGCCAGTCCGGGCAGGGCCCACATGGCCCCATCCGCGGTGCGGGAGGCCTGCACCAACACCGGGTCCAGCGCCAGGGCCAGGCCCAGCAGCACCTTATAGCGTCGCGAAGTCTCGGGAAAGAGGAGCCAGGGAAGCAGCACCAGGGCGCTCCCCAGCACCGCGGGCCACCAGCGGGCCCAGAAATCCCCCGGCTCGAAGAGGAAGAACAGCAGGCCCGTCCACCAGGGATAAAGGGGCACCGAAACCAGTTCCCGCGCCTGTCCCTGGGTCCAGGCCAGGGCCTCCAGGGCCAGACGGGCCTCGTCCGGAGCCAGGGGTTCCCGCCCCAGGGCGGCCGACCGCACCCCCAGGGCCAACGCGACCAGCAGCGCCGCCCCTACACCGTCCTTCCACGTTGGGAACATACGTCGTGTTTGCCCGTTCATCGGGGCAAGATTGTATCACAGCCTCCCGCCGGCACCTCCGCCAATTTCCGGACTTCCCGCCCGAGAAAGTCTGGGTATACTTTACGATACAATGATTCCACCAAACGAAACGTCCTTCCGCATGGCCAAGGAAGCCGAGCCGTCCATGCCGGTCACCGATGGGCAAGCCGGAGCGGGGGGTCGTCTCCGGAACAGCCTGATTTGGAAAATCGCCCTCTTCCTGCTGGCGGGCGTGGGCATGATTTTCACCCTGTTGAGCGCGGCGGATTACTACTGGCAGCGCCGCGCGTTCCTGGATATGGTGCAGAGCCACATCGCGGGAGAAGCCCGCCTGCTGGTCGCCCTGGTGCGTACGGCCACTACCCCGGAGGACTTCGACCACATCCTGGCCAGTCTGGCCTCATCGCCGGATGCGCCCCGCGCCTTCATCCAGGAGCATCAGGTGTTCCTGGTGGATGAGACGGGGGTGGTCCAGCTGGCCAGCACTCCCTCCATGATGGGCCGGCGCTTGTGGAACCCCCATTTGAGCGACGTCCTCCACAACGTCCTTCCCGAAGGTTTTGGGGTCATGGAAATCGAGGGGACGCCGGTGTACTACGGCGTCTTCCCCGCGACCCTGACCGACGGCACCCGCATGGCGGTGCTCATCGCCAAGCCCTACCCTCCACTCCTCAGCGAGATGCGCGTCTTCTTGATTCAACGCATTCTGCTGCTGACCCTGCTGACGGGAGCCCTGCTGGTGGCCGCGCTGAGCATCACCCACTACACCGTGCTCTCGCCGTTGAAGCGGCTGGTCCAGACCATGGAGCAGGTTTCCCGGGGAAACCTGGACATCCGGGTGCACATCCCCCAGAACGATCAGCTGGGCACCGTCGGCCGCACCTTCAACCGCATGGTCACCGCGCTGCAACAGGCTCAAAAGCGCCGGGACGAAGAACAGCGGCGCCTGGCGCTGCTCTACGACATCAACCGGCAGCTGGTCTCGGTCTCCGATTGGGACACCCTGGTGGACCTGGTCCTCCACCTGCCCGAGAAAATCGTCCCCGCCCGGGCGGCCATGTTCCTCAGTTACCACGAGACCACCCGACGTTTCACCCTGGAAGGCGCGTGGGGATTCTCCCCCCTGGCCCTGGCCGCCCTGGAACAGCACCTCAGCCGCACGGAGGACCCCTACTGCCTGCGCTGCCCGTCCTGCCTGGCCCATACCGAGTCCCAGTGCCCCCTCCTGGTGCCCCATCTGCTGCGGGACGACAAAGAGTACATCCTGTGCTTGCGTCTGGCCCACGGCGACACCACGGTGGGCTTCCTGTATCTCTGCCTGTCCTCGGAAACACCCCTTCCACCAGAACGCCTCCAGTTGTTGAACGCGGTCAGCGGAGAGCTAGCCGTCGCCGTGGCGGCAGCCCGCGCCCGGGCGCGCGAAATCCACCTCCTGGCCAGCCTGAAGACCATGCACCGTTCGCCCCGCCACCTGAGCCAGACTCTCCAGACCATCCTGGAACGCACCCTGGAAGTGGCCCAGGCCCATCGGGGCGCGATATTCCTGGTGGAGGGCGAAGCCCAGAGCCTCCGTCCGGTGGCGTGGCACGGAGTGG
>WFVP01000360.1 GCA_015491595.1 Anaerolineales bacterium | reverse complement strand
CCTCGGTGCGGGGAATCACCACGGCCAGGGGGTAGACCTGGTAGATGCTGGCGTCGGTGCTGTAGAGGGTGCGGGTGAGGTCGTCCAGGTAGACCTCGGCCTGGGTGTGCTTGCGGAGGGCCTGGGCAAAGGCCTGTACACGGGTTTCGGGCATGGCCGCCTCCGAAGGATGGGAAATCAGGTCACGGTTTTCTGTCCGGTAAAGTGCTCAGCCAGAAGGCAAGGATGCCGAAGGCCACGGTGACGTTGAGGGAGCGCTTGACGCCGCGCATGGGCAGGGTGACCACTCGATGGCACAGGGCCAGTGCGTGGGGGTCAATGCCGGCCCGTTCGTTGCCCACCACCACGGCCAGGGGCGTGTCCGGCACGGCCATATCCAGGTGCCAGGGTTCGCCTTCCGTTTCCAGGGCCCAGAGGGTCCAGCCTTCCTGGCGCAGGCGCTCGAGCACGTCCACGGCATCAGGATGATAGGACCAGGGCACGACCTGTTCCGCGCCCAGGGCGGTCTTGGCGATGCCCTCGTGGGGCGGGGTGGGGGTGATGCCGCAAAGGTGCAGGTGCTGGAATCCTGCGGCGTCGGCGGTGCGGAAGAGGGATCCGACGTTCCAGGCACTGCGCAGGTTGTCCAGCACGGCACGTACAGGGGGATGTTGCATCTCCCGCATTTTCCCTTCCATTTGCTCTTCGTGTAGCCATTTCTCTGCCCGCAATACCAGGGGGCCGGCGCAACGCGGACAGGCGGTGAGGGGTTCCAGGGAGGGAAAACGCAGGCCACATTGGCGGCAGGTGTAGAAGCGGGCCTGGAGCATCGCACATCAGCGGGCCGGAGCGGTTTCTTTCGAGGGGGCCTTGGCCGGCATGGCCATGACCCGCCCAAATCCCTGGAGGGGGAGATGGAGCCAGAGGGTGCGGATGCCTTCCTCTTCCTCCACCCACCAATCCCCTCCCATGTCCAGCAGGAGCAAGCGCCCCAACATTACGGCGTGGGGCATCCAGGAAGGCGCTTCTCCCCGGGGTGAGGAGAGCAGGGCATGGCGCACGCGCACGTCCAGGATGGGACCTCGCTTGGGGTCCTGACTGCCCTGTAGACGCACCTCCACCACCGCCTCCTCCGAAGCATGGCGCAGGAGGTACGTGGCCAGCATTTCCATCATCCATTCGCCCAGGCTGGGGTCCAGGGACAGGTGGGGGTCCACGTGGAGGGCCATTTGCAGGCGGGTTTGGGCCAGGTCCTTCTCATGGCGCTCCAGCACCCGCTCCACAATGCGGGGCAGGGGAAGGTGGGCCCGGGGTTCGGCGTTGGGGCGCAGGTGCTGGTACATCCAGGTGAGCACCGCCTGGGTCATGTAAGGCACCGGGTTCCAGGGTTGCTGGAGGGACTGGTTCTGGAGCAGGACGTCCAGCTGTTGGAGGTACGGTCCCAGGGCATCCTGGTACGCGCTGCGATTGGGAATGGACCAGACCATGCCCGAGGCGCGGCCGGTTCCCCGGCTTCCCAACCACACGTAAGGCCAGGCCAGGAGCAGCGGGGCCAGGCCCAGTTCCGCGATGCCCAGCAGCGTACCCTGCTGGGCCAGGGTCTTCCGGAAGAAGATCTCGCCAATGCCAGCCAGGATGAACCCCGCCGCGGTCACCCCGGCGAAGATGCGACCGCGGGAGGGCAGGCGGCGAGGAATCTGCCACAGGGCCCCCAGGCCGAGGAGCACGAGCACCACGTACTGGAATTTCAGGAGGAAGATAGGGGAGAACACGTCCAGCAACAGCAGCCCGCCGCCCAGGAGGGCCCACAACAACCCCAGGACGTGACCCAGGAACAGCCGGCGCAGGGACGGGGTACGGAGTCGGGTGAGCCAGAACCCCATGAGCAGCGCGGCCGGCGGCAGGTTGGCCACATGGTGGAAGGCCATGCCCAGGGGCGAGGGGCCCCACAGGAACAGGGTCCACAAGAACAGGAACCCATGCCACAGCGCCATGAGGGCCACGACGGCCAGTACGCCCGAGGGCATCTTGGGCCAGCGGGACTGGCGAAGGACCTGAAGGCCGTAGAGCAAGCCCAGGTAAAGGAAGAGCAACCCGGTGTGACGCAACAGATGCAGGGCGAACGCGGTGTCTTGATAGAAAAAGGACACGTCTACCCCTCCCCGCTTTGTTGGCGCAGGGCCTGGAGACGGCGCAACAGTTCCTGCCGAACGACCTGGGGATTCGCCTGTCCCCGGGCCCGACGCATGACCTGTCCGAAGAGCCAGTTGGCCACGCCTTCTTTGCCACGAAGGTACTTTTCCACCTCTTTGGGGTGGGCTTGGAGGACGTCCTCCACCCACTGGGCGATGCGGTCGGTGTCGGAGACCTGGCGCAGGCCCTTTTCCTGGATGATGGCCGATGCGGGTTTCCCCGAGGCGAACATATCGGCCAGCACCCGTTGGGCGGTGTTCTTGTTGATGTCCCCACGCTGGAGATAACCCAGCAAGGCGGCCAGTTCTTCAGGAGGGACGGGGGCATCCTCGATGCTCAGTCCCCGGTCGTTGAGCAGGCGGAAGAATTCCCCCACCATCCAGTGGGCCACCCGCAAGGGTTCCACGCCGTGCTGACGGGCGGCCCGCACCGCGGCTTCGAAGTAATCGGCCACCGGTCGGTCCGCGGTCAGGATGCCGGTTTCATAGTCGGGCAAACCGTATTCCTCCTGGAAGCGACGGTACTTCTCCCATGGTAGTTCGGGCAGTTCCCGACGCACCCGTTCCAGCCAGGCATCCTCAATGACCAAAGGCGGCAGGTCCGGTTCAGGGAAGTAACGGTAGTCATGGGCCTCTTCTTTGCCTCGTTGGGGAACGGTAACCCGTCGGACCTCGTCCCAGCCCAGGGTCTCCTGCTCCACCCGGCCTCCGGTTTCCAGCACCTGAATCTGGCGCTGGATTTCGTAGGCCACGGCTTCCTCCAGGGCCTTGAAACTGTTGAGGTTCTTGATTTCCACCCGGGTCCCCAATTCACGACTTCCTTTGGGACGCACCGAGACGTTGGCCTCAAACCGCAGCAGCCCCTTTTGCATATCCCCGGTGTTCACGCCCAGGTAGCGCAAGAGTTGACGCAGACCACGCGCATAGGCCCGTACTTCTTCCACGGTGTGCATGTCCGGTTCCGAGACGATTTCCAGCAGGGGAACTCCGGCCCGGTTCAGGTCCACCAGGGAATAGGTGCCGTCCGGTCCCTCGACGTGGGTGAGCTTCCCCGTGTCTTCCTCCAGATGGACCCGGCGGATGCGAACGGTCCGTTCCCCCCGGGACGTGCGAATGGGCAGGCGTCCCTGGGTCGCCAGGGGGAGTTCGTACTGGGAAATCTGGTACCCCTTAGGGAGGTCGGGATAGAAGTAGTTCTTGCGGGCAAAGATGCTCTCCCGGGCGATGTGGCAATCCAGGGCCAGGGCCACCCGCAGGGCGAATTCCACCGCGCGCTCGTTGACCACGGGCAGGGTTCCGGGCATGCCCGCGCACACCTCGCACACCGCGGTGTTGGGTTCCGCTTCGGTGAGGTCCACCACGGGACAGGCGCAGAACATCTTGGAGCGGGTGAGGAGCTCGGCGTGCACCTCAAGACCGATGACGGCTTCGTATTCCGGCATGCGTGTCCTCCCCAGGGGACTCGAGGTGGCTTCATTATACTCCACTGAAACCGAAACGGTTCCTTATCCAGGGTTCTTCACTGTTCTAACAGAAGGGTGAAGCCATAGGGGCCGCCCCTTTCGCTTAGATCGAACCGGGCTCAGGACCATAAGGAAGAAAGAATTTGTGTGGGGCGGCTTTGCCGCCCCACACAAATTTATTTTTTCCCCTGCGGTCCTGAGCCCGAGGAGGCCTGCGCGTCACGTGGCAAATCACCTTGAAAAGACCTGGTTTTGTAAGAACGTGCAAAAACCCTGTCTTATCGGGCCCAGGGCCTGAGGGGATAAAAACCCAATGGTATACTGAGAATATCCTGCCCATTGGAGGCTTGGCTATGGCGGAAAACCGCACCCTGACCGCGCTCCCCGGCCTCAAGGTGGGGCACTGGACCGACCTGGAAGGCGGCACGGGATGTACCGTTGTCCTCGCGCCGCAAGGGGTCCGGGCCTCGGTGGCCGTCCAGGGTCTGGCACCGGGTTCGCGAGAACTCGCCCTGCTGGACCCCGAGCGTACCGTCCAGGAAGTGCACGCCATCCTGCTCACCGGCGGTTCCGCCTTCGGTCTGGCCGCGGCCCAGGGGGTCGTGCAGTGGTTGGAGGAACGGGGCTACGGCTATGATACGGGCATCGCCCGGGTGCCCATCGTCCCCGCGGCGGTGATTTACGACCTGAGTTTCGGCAACCCGCAGGCGCGCCCGGGCCCCGAAGCCGGTTACGCGGCCTGCCAGGCCGCCTCCTCCGAGCCCGTGGCCATGGGCACGGTAGGAGCCGGTACGGGAGCCACGGTGGGCAAAATCCTCGGCCCGCAGCACGCGGTCAAGGGCGGTCTGGGCAGTGCCTGGGCGCCACTGCCCGGCGGCGCGCAAGTCGCTGCCCTGGCCGTGGTCAACGCCCTGGGCGACGTGTACGACCCGAGCACCGGGACCCTGGTCGCCGGGGCCCGGGACCCAAAGACAGGGCGCATGGTAGGCGCCCGGCGTCTGCTTCAGAACCCGCAAGGGCTGCCGCCCATGAACTGGCGCGACCAGGAAGCCCGCAACACCACTCTGGTGGTGGTGGCCACCGATGTGGCCCTGAGCAAAGCGGAACTGCGCGCCCTGGCCCATCAGGCCCACGACGGCCTGGCCCGAACCCTCGACCCGGCACACACCGCTTTTGATGGGGACATCGTCTTCGCCCTCTCCGTGGGAGAACGACCTCGCCCCGGCCCTGTCATCCTGGAAGCCGTCACCGCCTGGGTGGTGGCCGAGGCCGTGTTGCAGGCCGTGCGTCGGGCCACGGGCCTCCACGGCATCCCGGGAGCCTCGGAGGTGACCACGTGAGGCCCCGCGCCCTTCATCCTCAAAGCCTTTCACCCTGGAAAAGGAGATGAGCCCCTTATGCCCGGCAAGAAGCGCATTCGCATCCTGGCCCTGGAGTCTTCCTGCGACGAAACCGCGGCTTCGGTGGTGGAAGACGGCCGCGTCATCCTCAGCCACATCGTGGCCTCTCAGGCCGAACTCCATCGCCAGTATGGCGGTGTATTCCCCGAAGTGGCCTCCCGCCAACATCTGCGCACCTTCTACCCCGTAGTGGAACAGGCCCTGCGGGAAGCCCATGTCAGCCTGGAGGACATTGACGCCCTGGCGGTCACGCGCGGGCCCGGTCTTCCGGGGTCCTTGGTGGTCGGGGTCAACTTTGCCAAGGGCCTGGCCCTGGCCACAGGCCTCCCCCTTTTGGGCATTCACCATCTGGAAGCCCATATCTATGCCTCCTGGCTCCAATGGGACGACCAGGAACCCCCGCCGGAACCCGCGTTCCCCCTGGTCATCCTCATCGTCTCCGGAGGACACACGGAACTCGTCTGGATGGAAGGACACTTCCGCTACCGGCGGCTGGGAGGCACCCGCGACGATGCCGCGGGGGAGGCCTTCGACAAGGTGGCCCGCCTCCTGGGCCTGGAATATCCGGGAGGCCCGGCCATCGAACAGGTGGCCCGCCATGGGAACCCCGAAGCCTTTGACTTCCCGCGCGCCCGCCTGCCCGGCACCTGGGACTTTTCCTTCAGCGGGCTGAAAACCGCGGTCATGCGAACTGTGCAGTCCTGGAAGCGCCTGCGCAAGGACCCTCTTCCGGTGGCCGACCTGGCAGCCAGTTTTCAGGAAGCCGTGGTGGACATTCTCGTGGAGAAAACCGTCTCCGCGGCGCTGGAATACGGCGCGCGCGGCATCGTGGTCACCGGGGGCGTATCGGCCAACAAGCGCTTGCGCAGTCGCCTGCAGGAAGTGGCCTCCGTGCCCGTTTACTTCCCCCCACTTCCCCTGTGTACCGACAACGCGTCCATGGTGGCCGCGGCCGCCTACCACCGCTTTGTTGCGGGCCAGCGGGACCCCCTGGACTTCGATGTGCTTCCCACCTGGCCCTTACAAGAACTGGCCGCACCGCCTGAACACGCGTAAAAGGGGGAGAGGCCGCGACCTGCACCGCGACCCTCTCCCCCAGGCGGTCACCCCTCCGGGTTTGGCTCTATTCGACCCACCCAAAGGTGCGTTCCACCGCTTTCAACCAGCCCCGATACAGGCGTTCCCGGGTTGCCTCGTCCATTTGGGGTTCCCAGCGCTTATCTTCCTGCCAGTTGGCCCGCAGGTCATCCAGGTCCTTCCAGAAGCCCACGGCCAGCCCCGCGGCGTAGGCCGCACCCAGGGAGGTGGTCTCTGCCACCACCGGTCGTACCACAGGCACGTTGAGCATGTCCGCCTGGAATTGCATGAGCAGTTCGTTGTACACCATGCCGCCGTCCACCTTGAGGGCTTTCAACTGGACGCCGGAGTCTTTAACCATGGCCTCGAAGACATCCCGGGTCTGGTAGGCGGTGGCTTCCAGAGCGGCCCGGCAGATATGGCCCTTGTTGATGTAGCGCGTGAGCCCTACGATGACTCCCCGGGCATCGCTGCGCCAGTAGGGCGCGAAGAGACCGGAGAACGCGGGCACGAAGTAAATGCCGCCGTTGTCGGGCACACTGCGGGCGCACTCTTCCACCTGGGCCGACTTCTCGAAGAATTGCAGGTTGTCCCGCAGCCACTGGACCAGCGCGCCTGTGATGGCGATGGAGCCCTCCAGGGCGTATACCGCGGGCGCGTCGCCGAACTTGTAGGCCAACGTGGTCAGCAGGCCATACTGGGAT
>WFVP01000359.1 GCA_015491595.1 Anaerolineales bacterium | reverse complement strand
GGTCGCCTTCCAGCAGGTAGGTGGCCTGGTGGGGTGTGGGGGTGACCGAGGCCAGCACGCGACAGGAAGGCTGCGTCGGTGTGGGAGGAAGGGCCTTCTGCGCGGCAGGGGCAGGAGTCGCTGCCGTCTCTGGCGCAGCTCCGGTACATTGGGCCATGGAGAGGGCCAGGAAGACGAGGGTCAGAAGCAGCCATCGGGCAGGGGGCATGGGCGTCCTCTCCTCAGAGATGTGGCAGGGTCACGGGGACGTGGGTTCGGGGACCGGCAGGGAAAGGGTGAGCGGGGCGAAGGTCGTGGGCGCGGGGAGGTCGTATTCCTGCACGCGCGCGCCCAGAACCCGCAGGCGATGGTGCCGGTAGGGGAAGGCGAAGGTGCCTCGCGCTTCCATCTGGAGCTCCATGCCCCGAGAGGTGCGCCGGCCTTTCCACAAGAGGACCAGCCACGGCCCATAACCGTCGCCTGCGTCGAAGTAGCCCACCCCTTGCAACGCCTGACCGATTTTGGGCGGCGCCAGCAGCCAGGTCAGGGTGTGGGGGCGCTCCTCCACGGGGACCAGGTAGCCGGCCCGCAGAAAGAGGGGAAGGCGTCCCAGGGGCGCGTTGACGGTGACCCGGGAAGGTCCGGCGTGGTCCGCCAACGTTTCCAGGTCGCGCCAGCGTCCGGGAGGCAGGAGGACGTCCCGGCGCCGCTGTCCCGGCTCCAGCACCGGGGCCACCAACACGGCGTCGCCCACCAGGAAGGCGTCGTCTACGTCCCACAGTTCAGGGATTTCCGGCGCGACCCACCACAGGGGACGTACCAGGGGAAGGCCCTGCTGGGCGGCCTGCCAGGCCAGGGTGTACCAGTACGGCCGCCACGTGCGTCGCGTCTTCAAGGTGGCCCGGATGAGCCGGAAATACGGCTCGTCAAAGTGCCAGGGTTCCCGGCGGGCCGTGGTCTTGGCCGAGTGGGTGCGGAAGAAGGGAAGCCAGGCCGCGGTTTGCAGCCATCGCAGATAGAGTTCGGGCTCGGGATTGCCGGAAAAGCCCCCCACATCGGGGCCGCTGTAGGGCTGGCCCGCCAGGGCAAGATTGAGGGTTTGGGCCGGTACACGACGCAGAGCCTGCCAGGAACTTTCGATGTCTCCGGTCCAGTTCCACGCATAACGCTGCACGCCCAGCCATCCCGAACGGCTCAGAATCCAGGGTCGCCGTTGGGGCCGTAACCGACGCAGGCCCTCGAACCCCGCGCGATTCATGAGCAACCCGTAGACCTGATGGTACAGCCGATGGGAACCGGGATGCCCGTCGCCCTGGTGTTGGGTGTCCAATGGCAGGGTAGGGTCGCCCAGGGCCACAAAGGCCGAGGGCTCGTTCATGTCATGCCAGAACCCGTTGACGCCCTGCTCCACCAGCCTCCGGTACTGGTCGCCCCACCAGGCCCGAACGTCCGCCCGGGTGAAGTCGGGGAAGGCGCACCATCCGGGCCAGACGGGCGCGTGGACTTCCTCTCCCCGGGCGTCGGTGCAGAGCCAGCCCCGGTCCCGGGCCTCACGATACTGAGGGTGTCCGTCCTCCACGGGCAGACCGGGGTCCAGGATGGTGACGAGGTGAACACCCTGTTCTCGCGCCCGTTGGGCGAGTCGGGAGAGCCTGGGAAAGCGGCGGGTGTCCACGGTGAACACCCGATGGCGGTCCATGTAGTCGATGTCCAGGTGCAGGGCATCCAGGGGAAGGTCGTGCTTCCGAAAGTTCTCCAACAGGGCTTCTACTTCCTCCTGGGATGGATACCCCCAACGGGACTGATGGTAGCCCAGGGCCCAACGGGGAGGCAAAGGCGGGAACCCCGTATACCGGGCCAGGAGGTGCGCCACGCGCTCCGGTGAGCCGAAAAACAGCGCATAACGGGCAGCGCCACCCTCCCATTGAAAGGTCAGGGTGGTATCCACAATTACCCGGCCGGGCGCAGGGTTCTCGTACACCCAGACATGCGGCGGTGACTCGGCCTGCACCACCCATACCACCGGAAGATTGAGGTTGAGCGGGTCCTGTCCGGGGCCATACGTGCCTCCAGGGTCCCGGTTCCACATCGTGTACGTTCCGGGCCGCAGGTTCAGGGCGTGGGGACGGGGTCCCAGACCGAAGACGGCAGCCTGAGCGGGGAGGTGGATGGCATGCTCCCAACCCTCTTCCTGGGGGAAGGCGCGCGGCCAGCGTTCCGACCGCCAGAGGACACCCTCTGGGGTGCGCCATTCCAGGCCCGCGGGCGTGATGCTCAGGTGGACTTTGTTCGTCGTCAGGAGCCCCGTGGCGGAGCCCTCCTCCAGGTGGAGGTCAAACTTTCCCCGCGGCCACGCGGCCTCGGTGCGGCCATAAGGGGGAAGGTCCGGCCCCGGCGTCCATGTCAGGAGGAAGGCATCCTCGTCCAGCACCTCTACCATGAGGGCGCAGGAGGCGAATTGCACCTTCAGGCCCTGTTCCATGGCTTCCAGATGGTGGGGGGCTTCCCCGGGCTGGGGTAG
>WFVP01000358.1 GCA_015491595.1 Anaerolineales bacterium | reverse complement strand
TTCATGGCGATGCACAGGCTGCACCCGGCATGACGCCACTCCCCGCCGGCTTCTTTGAAGACCCGGTCCAGACCCTCGGCCTCGGCCTGCCGGCGCACCGTCTCCGAGCCGGGCACCACAATCAGGCGCACATGGGGCGCGACCTTGCGGCCCTTCAGGATGCGGGCCGCCTGCCGCAGGTCCTCCAGCCGGCCGTTGGTGCAACTGCCGATGAAGACCACGTCCACCCGCTGGCCCAGGATGGGCTGGCCGGGCCGCAGGTCCATGTAAGCCAGGGCCTTTTCCAGAAGGCGCCGTTTGTGGGCGTCGGGTTCCCGGTCGGGGTCCGGCACCCTTCCGGTGATGGGGATGGCCATGCCCGGCGTGGTGCCGTAGGTAATCATGGGTTCCAGGTCGCTCACATTCAGGGTGATTTCCCGGTCAAAGGCCGCGCCTTCATCCGTGGGCAGGGTGCGCCAGTAGGCCAGGGCCCTTTCCCAGGCCGGGCCCCTGGGCGCGAACTCCCGTCCGGCCAGGTATTCGAAGGTGGTATCGTCGGGCGCGACCATGCCGGCCCGCGCGCCGGCTTCGATGGACATGTTGCACAGGGTCATGCGACCGGCCATGTCCAGGCCGCGCACGGTCTCGCCTGCGTATTCCATCACGTAGCCGCGGCCAACCCCCGTGCCGTAGCGGGCAATCAGGGCGAGAATCATGTCCTTGGCCGTGACGCCCGGCTGCAGCCGTCCGGTGAAGGTCACCCGCATGGCCCCGGGCTTGCGCATGAGCAGGGCCTGGGTCGCCAGCACGTGGGCCACCTGGGTGGTGCCGATGCCAAAGGCCAGCGCGCCGAACGCGCCGTGGGTGGAAGTGTGGCTGTCCCCGCATACGATGGTCATACCCGGCTGGGTCAGGCCCAGTTCCGGCCCCAGGACGTGCACGATGCCCCGTTGGGGATGTCCCAGGTCGTACAGGCGGATGCCAAAGGCGCGGGCGTTCTGCTCCAGCGCGCGGACCTGGGCCCGGGCTTTTTCGTCCACCAAATTCAGGTCCAGGGCCACGGTGGGGGTGCTGTGGTCCATGGTGGCCACGGTGCGGTCGGGCCGGCGGACCTTCAGGCCCCGCTCCCGGAGCAGGGCAAAGGCCTGGGGCGAGGTGACTTCGTGGATGAGGTGCAGGTCGATGTAGAGGATGTCCGGGCCCTCGGGGATGCGATGGACCACGTGGGCTTCCCAGACTTTGTCGAAAAGGGTCTTGGGGGGCATGGGCTTCCTCCAGGGAAAAGGGATATCCTCCGGGACGAAAGTCCCGCCCCGGAGGGTGTTCTTTATGCCGCGATTTCGGCCGCTTCCCGCCGGGTCGCGGCCACGACTTTGTTGAGCGCGGTCAGGTAGGCTTTCGCGCTGGCTTTGATGATGTCCGTATCCGCGCCGTAGCCACCGAAGGTGCGCCGGCGGGCCAGTCCGGTCTGCGGCGACGCCTGCTGGCCTGGGTCTTCCGTCCGGGGTTCCACCCGCACCGTGACCTCGCCCACCGCGTCAATGCCCTCGGTCACCGCGTTCACCACGTACTCAATGAGGGTCACAGGTACGCCCACGATGGCATCGATGGCCTTGTACGCGGCATCCACCGGGCCGGTGCCCATGGCCGTGGCGGTGTACTCCTCGCCGTCCGGCCCTTGCAGCCGGACTGTGGCCGTGGGCATCCCCGTACCGGCCACGACCTGCAGGGCTTCCAACCGGTAGAATTCCTCTTCGGCTGGGATGGCCCGTTCCTCCGAGACCAGGGCCATTAGGTCGGCGTCGGTGATGGTCTTCTTGCGGTCGGCCAGCCGCTTGAAGCGTCGGAACACGTCATCCAGTTCCTCCCGGCTCAGGCGGTAGCCCAGTTCCTCCAGGCGCACCCGGAGCGCGTGCCGGCCAGAGTGCTTCCCCAGCACCAGCCGGGAGCGGGGCCAGCCCACCATTTCGGGCCGCATGATTTCGTAGGTCTGCTGGTGCTTGAGCATCCCATCCTGGTGAATGCCGGCCTCGTGTGCAAATGCGTTCGCGCCCACAATGGCCTTGTTGGGCTGGACGGACATCCCCGTGATGCGGGAGACCATCTGGCTCACCCGGACAATCTGGGTGGTATCAATGCCCGTCTCCAGGCCGAAGAAGTCCTTGCGCACCCGCAGGGCCATGACCACCTCTTCCAGCGCGGTGTTCCCCGCGCGCTCGCCGATGCCGTTGATGGTGACCTCGGCCTGCCGCGCGCCGGCCATCAGGCCTGCCAGGGTGTTCGCGGTGGCCAGGCCCAGGTCGTTGTGGCAATGTACGGAAACCACCACGTTCTCAATGCCAGGCACGTTCTCCATGATGCCCTTGATGAGTTCGTAGA
>WFVP01000357.1 GCA_015491595.1 Anaerolineales bacterium | reverse complement strand
GGCAGGGTCTGCAAGGCCATAGTCAGGCGGGTGATGCGCATGGGAACGTCTCCCTGAGGAGGGCCCAGGTCGGTTTGGCCGTATGAACGCATTGTACTCCTCTTTGGATCCATCAGGGAAGGGAAAAAGGAACCCCCGCCTGCCGGCGGGGGGATGAGGTGGAGATGGCGGGACTCGAACCCGCGTCCGGAAGGGCCGGTCGTCGGACTCTCTACGGGCGTAGTCGGCTGTTTCCTGTCGCCCGGGGGCCCACAGCCGACCAAGGGCGACCCCAGGCCCAGCCGCTTCGTCTTTCGTCGGGGCCGCGGCCCTCCCCGACGGCACCCCGGCTTTCCGCCGCCCTATCCCCACCGGCCGGGGACGGTGAGGTAGGACGTGCCCTCATCTGGGAGGGCAACCCTGCTCAGACCGCTTACGCGGCCACGGGCAGGGTGGCAACAGTCACAGGAGCGGCACTTCTTGGTGCCTTGCGCCGGTTTTACGAGGAGGCGCACCTCGGCCCGCCGTCCGCGACCCAGCTCCTCCCGTCGAACCCATGCATCCCCACGTTCACTTTCATTATAGAGGCGCCCAGGCCAATGTCCAGTCCCTAAAACTGCTGAGGTTTAGAATCGCAGGAGAGAAGAGATAATGTGCGCGGCGGCGAAGCCGCCGCGCACATTATCTCTTATCCCTCTTCCCGCAGGGCCCACAGGTCGGGCTGCTCCAGGGCCCAGGCGGGGTAGGGTTCGTGCATGAGGAAGCGCCGGGCGTACAGCGCGGCCAGACGGGCGTAGCGGTCCCCGCCGACCCGGGCCAGGTCATACAGCAGGGCCACCTGGGCCACGTCGGCCAGGCGGCGCAGCGCGTCCTTGGCCATCCACTGGGCCTCGGCCGGGCCCGCGCGCAACCACGTTCCCAAGGTGGCCTCCAGCACCCCCAGGGCCTCCAGAGATTCCTGGGTGGACGCGGCCTCCAGGCGGGACACCATTTCTTCCATGAAGGGCTCGTGGGCCTGTTTGCGGCGGATGGCTTCCAGCAGGTCCAGGGCCTGGATGTTGCTGGTCCCTTCCCAGATGGACAGCACCAGGGCCTCCCGGTGCAACCGGGCGATGGGGTACTCCTCCAGGAAGCCCAGCCCTCCGAAGATTTCCATGGCCCGATGGGTGATGGCCACGCCATGTTCGGCCGTACGGTTCTTCGTCAGGTGGGACAGGAAGCGCGCGTAGTGATAGGCTGCCGAATACGGCGGCGTCTCCTGCCAGGCCCGATGGAAGGCATCAATGGCATGGAACACCAGGGCCACACCGCCTGCCTGGCGCACGGCCATGTCCACCAGGTCCCAGCGCATCAAGGGATGCTCCTGCAGGGTCTTACCGAAAGCCGTGCGCCGGTGCGCCCGCAGGACCGCTTCCATGCGGGCCTTGTGCCCCAGCCCCATGGCACCCGCGGCGTTGGCCAGGCGGGAGACGGTCAGGGTCTCCAGGGTGATGTAGATGCCCCATTCGGCCTTCCCCACCAGGTACGCCTCGCTGCCGTGGAATTCCACCTCGCCCGTGGGTACGGCCCGCGTCCCCAGTTTGTCCTTGAAGCGCCGGACGATGTAGTTCAGGGCGCCTTCCCGGTTCAAGCGGGGGACGAAGAACAGTGCGAGGCCTTTGGGTCCTGGCGGCGCGCCCTCGGGCCGCGCGGTGACCAGCGCGGCGTCGGCAATCCCTGCGTTGCTGGCGAAGTACTTGTGGTCGCCGTAAAGCCGCCAGACATCTCCTTCCTGCCGGGCCAGGGTTTTGTTCGCGCCCAGGTCGCTGCCGCCGTGGGTTTCCGTCATCCACGTGGCGCCCCAGGCTTCCCCCTTAAGCAATCGGTCCCGCCATTCATGCAGGTGGGACGCGTACTTGTGCAACGCATAGGCCGTTTGATTGGTCACGATGAGGGTACAGTACAGTCCTGCATCGGCCACCAGGTAGCCCAGCGCGTAGTGGTAGTGCCAGGGCAGCCCTTCATAGGGCGGGCGGTTAATCCAGGCCAGTTCTTCCAGCAGAGCACGATGGGATGGCAGCAGGTCCGCGCGGTCCACCCGTCGCCCATCCAGGTCGTGCATGACCAGCCGGGGGCCTCCCATGCGGTCGACTTCATAAGGCACCGCGTAGCCCCGCTCTCCCACCAGCGCGCCAAAGGCGCGCAGCGCCTCCTCGTGGTCCCGCCATGCCGGCCAGTAGGCATCCAGGACCACGGGGAGGTCGGGGTCCAGAAGGAAGTGGTTCTTGCCATAGGCATAGGCCTGTTCGCGCATGGCTCGCCTCCTGGGGAAGGCTCGCGCCCATGAACCGGGCGCAGTTCCATTGTACCCCGGGGGACAGCGACCTTTTTCGACTCTCGCGACGCAGGAAAACGAAAAGGGTTCGGGACGGCAGAGCCGTTCCCCAACGGGTGGAAGTGTTCGAAAAAACGGCCCAACGTCTCCTGGGGTTTGGACAAAAGGGCGGACAAAGGGTTTGGCAAAGACTCCTCGCCATGCGCGCAGGCCTGACCAGGTTCTGGACCGTCGGTAAGAAAGAGATAATGTGAGCATCGGCGAAGCCGATGCTCACATTATCTCTTTTTTTCTCCGGGGTCCCGGACCCGGTCAGACCCGCGTGCATGGGCGTTAGGCCCGATTTTCGAACGCTCCCCACAACGGTCCGAAAGGGAGACCGAGATGGGGTACAATCGTGGCATCCCCCGAATTCCATCGAGGATGGCTGGAGGCCTGCCATGGATTTCACCCTTACCCCCGAACACCAGATGGTGCAGCAAATGGTGCGGGAGTTCGCCCAAAAGGAGGTCGCGCCCATCGTCCGGGACTACGACCGCCGCCACGAACCCATGCCCGTACTGGAGCGCATGGCCGAACTGGGCATCCTGGGGATTTCCATCCCTGTGCGCTACGGCGGCCAGGGGATGGACTACATCTCCCTGGGCCTGGTGTGTGAAGAGCTGGAAGCCGTGGACAGCACCCTACGGGTGGTCATGTCCGTGCACATGGGTTTGTGCGCCCTGACCCTCCTCCAGTGGGGGACCGAGGAGCAGAAGCAGAAATTCCTGGTCCCCCTGGCCCGCGGGGAGAAAATTGGCGCGGGCGCCTTCACCGAACCGGGCCACGGCTCCGACTTCGCCCACATTCAGGGCACGGCCAAGCGCCACGGCGACGTGTACGTGCTCAACGGCGAGAAGATGTGGATTTCCCTGGCCACCAAAGCCGATTACGCCATCGTCACCATGCGCACCGACCCCCATGCCGAGCCGGCCTATCGGGGGCTGACCACCTTCATCGTGGACCTGCACAGTCCCGGTGTGAAACGAGGGGACATTCACGGCAAACTGGGTGTGCGCGCGGGGTCCACGGGCTGGATTTCCTTCCAGAACGTCGAGGTGCCTGTGGAGAACCGCATCGGTGAGGAAGGCGAGGGCTTCAAAATCACCATGTCGGCCTTCGACCGGGGCCGGTACACCGTGGCCGCGGGTGCCACGGGGCTCATTCGAGCCGCGTTGGAGGCCAGCGTGGCCTACGCGAAGGAGCGCCACACCTTCGGCCGACCCATTGGCGAGCATCAACTCATCAAGCAGAAAATCGCCCGCATGGCCCGGGATTACGAAATGGCCCGCCTGCTCTACCTCTACACCGGATGGCTCATGAACCAGGGGAAGCGTTTCACCCGGTACGCGTCCATGGCCAAGTGGTTCGCCACGGAAGCCGCGTTCCAGGCCGCCCACGAGGCCATCCAGATTCACGGCGCGTACGGTTACAGCGACGAATACCCTGTGGAGCGCTTCTTCCGCAATGCGCGCGGCTCCATGATTTACGAGGGGAGCAGCGAAATCCAGACCCTCATCCAGGCCGATTACGCCCTGGGGTATCGGTGGGACAAACCCCTCCGGCGGGAACTCCCGGCCTACGACCCCGAATTCTGGCAAGGGGAATAGCCGACCGCAGACCGCCGACGGCCGACAGCCGACGGCCGACAGCCGTCGATCAGGCATCGGCGGACTGCAGGCCCAATCGCTGGAAGACCCAGGGCGCGGCCCCTGTGACCCAAAAGCCCACCAGGCCGTAGCGCAGGAACCGGGCCATGAGGGCCACGGCGTCCTCGCCGGCGGGCAACACCGCGCGCAGGCCCGCCCACAGCAGCACCACGCCCACCAGGCCCAGCCCGGCCCGCAACACGCGGCGCCACCAGGCACCGGAGGCGGAAAAGCGGTTGTGCATCCACAGGGCCCCGGCCACCAGGCCCAGCCACGCGCCTCCGGTGCCTACCACGCCCTTCAGGCTCCAGGCTTCCGCCCAGGCCGGGGGTGTGGCGGCCATGCCGAAACTTCGGGCCATCACCGCCAGGGCAATCCACACCGCGCTCACGCCGGCCGCCGCGGCCAGCACGCGCCAGGGACCCGCCCGATGTACCCACGCCTTCAGGCGCGGCTCCCACACTAAGGCCACCGCCAGGGTCACCCCGCCCAGCAGCCATCCCACCAGGACGTCGGTCCAGAAATGCACGCCCAGGGCGATGCGGGAGAGCCCGATGAGCACCACCAGCAAGGCCGCGGCCGCGCGTCCCCTGCGGCCCAGAGGCCAGGCCAGGCGTCCCCACACCGCGGCGCTGAGTTGGGCATGGCCTGAAGGTACGCCGAAGGAGGTGCCTTCGGCCAACCCCTGAACCGAGGGGAAGACCCAGAAAGGCCTGGGCTGGTGAAAGAGCAACTTCAGCGCGGCGTTCGCCTGCGCGGAGAACAACAGGAGGACGCCCGCGCGTAAGCCCAAAGGCGCGGAAAGGCACCAGTAGATAAGGGGGAAGGCCACCAGATAGAAGGTTTCTTCGCCCAGGAAGGTCACGGTCTTCCAGAACCCCGTCCATCCCATGACGGCCTGTTGAAACAGGGCCACCCATTGGGCATCCCAGGCCCACATCCCGACACCTCCTTAGGGGGTGCACGCTCAGGGAAGGTGCTTTTGGGGTGGTTCCGCCAGGCGATGCCACAGACGTCGCGGTAGGCTGGCCAGTTCCCGCACCAGGGCCCCCGTGCGATACGCCGCCACCAGCGGACGCGCGGCCCGGTCCGACCAGCGTCGGGCCTCGTATTTGGCGATGACCGCGCGTCGCCGCCAGGGGCGGAACCACTGGGGAAGCCGTTGACGAACGTGCACCGTTGCCACAATCATGCCAACGGTCAGCAGCAACCAGGGAAGGGCCAGGGCCATCAACACCAGAAGCAGCAGCACGGCCGCGGCCGCGCCTCCTTGCGCGATGCCTGCGTCCCCCCGGAACAGGGTTTGCAGGAACAGACCGGTCAGGGTCAGCCAGCCGGCCAGCAGCACCAGCACCAGGCCCACCAGATAACCCCGCCAGGGTTTCGCGGCTTCAGGGAGCGGAGGCCACCAGGGAGAGCGTCTCATATTCCAGTCCCCAAACTTCGAGTTGTTCCAGCATCTCGGGGCAAATGTGGGTGGTATGGTCGGGGAAGTCGATGAGATATTTCCCCTGGGGCAGTTCCAGAACCCAGGCGAACCGGTCCTGGCCGGGGAACTGGAGCAGCCACCGATGCAGGCGTTCCAGCCGGTGTTGGTCCTTCTGCGGGTCCCCCAGGGGGCGGATGTAGACCACCAGGCGACGCGGCGGCTCCTGCGATCGCGCTTCGTCGTATGCAGCGCGGGGTTCCGCGGCCTCCCGGCCCGTCGAGGCAGGCTGCGAAGGGGCCGGGGCCGTGGGCGTCGTTGGGGCCACCTCTGGCTGGGTCTTCGGGGCGGGTTCGTGTCCGTTACCGTTGCTCGGGGTCGGAGCGACTGGGGGCGGAGGCGCTGGCGCGGGTTCCTTGGCCGTTTCGTCCTTCTGTTCCGGCAACGCGGCCACCGATTCGGCCAGGGAGAGCAGGCGGTCCACCAGGACCCGAGGCGTCTGGCCCCCGCGCGGATCCACCTTGCCCTGCACCACTACCAGAGCGCCCTCCTGACACAGCTCCTGATAGGTCTCCCAGGTGCGGGGGAACAGGGTCAGCCCCACCTGGCCCTGCAGGTCTTCCAGGGTGGCAAAGGCCATGAGGTGACCGTTGCGGGTCCGGCGGGTTTCCACCGAGG